>NZ_DASVSG010000066.1:0-13755 GCF_036388195.1 Jatrophihabitans sp.
GCACCAGTGTCCACGCCGCAGCCGCCAGTGGAATCAGCAGCCACCACGAGCGGACCCGCCGCTGCGCCAGCGCGCCGAACACGGCGATCGGCAGGAGCGCCAGTAGCAGCGGCGTGGGTTTGAGATCCGAGGTGTAGAACAGCGCGATGATGGCGATCGCGATCAGGTCATCCACGACCGCAAGGGTGAGCAGGAAAGTACGCAGCGCCGAAGGCAGATGGGCGCCGATCACCGCCAGCACCGCGAGAGCGAACGCGATATCGGTCGCGGCTGGGATCGCCCAGCCCCGCAGCGCCCTGTCATCGGTCCCCAGGTTGATCAGGACGAACACCAGCGCCGGAAGCGCTATCCCACCGACGGCAGCTAGCACCGGTAACGCGGCCCGGCTCGGAGTACGCAGGTCTCCGGCGACAAACTCGCGTTTGACCTCCAGCCCGGCGACAAAGAAGAAGATCGCCAACAACCCGTCTCCGGCCCATTGCGCAACGCTGAGGTGCAGATGCAGCGACTTGGGGCCGAAAGCCGCGTGCAGGAACGTCACATAGCTGTCTGAGTTAGGCCAGTTCGCCCACACCAGCGCCGCGACACTTGCCACGAGCAGAAGGAACCCGCCTACGGTCTCCTCGCGCAGGATGTCTCCAATACGCGCCGATTCGCCCGGGCGGCTCGGTTCGAAGAGTATGCCGCGGTGCGTGGGACCGCTCACGCAGCCATTCCCGGCGTCGGCATCGCCGCACCCTGCGGGACGGGGCTGGTCAGCATGTACCGAGCTTAACGGCGGTTCCTCTAGCGTCGAGCTGAGGTCGGACGGACCAGCTCGGCAGGGACCCTTACCAGAGGTCGAGGCCGGGTGCGGGTTCGACGACTAGATAGTCCCCGACGAGTTGGGTGACGCACACCGTCTCTCCCGGGCGCAGCTCGCCGTGCTCTGTGCGTAGCTCCCACACGTGTCCGGACACGACCCCCCGGCCGGACGAGCCGGTAGCAGTCAGCACGACGGTGCCACGACCGACGAGCATGGTGGAGGAGTCGAGTGGCCGGTGGCGGATGCATCGCCAGGAGCGCCGGCCGGCGAAGTAAGTGAGGCCGGCGACGGCGACGGCGATGGGGACGGCGACCGCCGGATGGACTCCTGGAACGTCTTCGGTGAGATAGACCCCGGCCAGGATCAGGCTGACGCCGCCACCAACGGCATGCAGGCCGAATCCAGGCAAGACGAGCACTTCCATGCCCAGCGACGCCACCGCAAGCACCAGCATCAACAAACCCGCAGCCCGGGGAGGCAGAGAGGCCAGCGACGCGGCACCGAGCAGAAGAAACAGCGATCCGAGGACAACGGCCTTCCAGCCCATCGCTGGCGATGCCAGCCGAAACACGATGCACACCAAGCCGGCAGCCACAAGGACGAAGGCGAGTTCAGCCGGGGCGACCGTGGCCCCCATTGCCGTCGAGGTGGACTCATGTACTTGGGCATCGATGGATTCCACCCTGTTGAACCCGGATGGCATCCTCAGGGCCAATGCGGGTCCAGCCATGGTCGACTCTCCTCCGTCCCTGGGATCGGGATGAAATGGCTCGCCGCCCCTCTACTGCATCATCCACACCGACGATGCGTAGGTAGCAAGCACTCTCGTGCGCGGCTATTGATACGCTGCCCCTGGAGCGCCGGGAAGCCTGGTCGGCAGTCTAGTTCGTGCTGTCGAGTCCAGGAGTATGAATGCGCGCCCGCGACCTTGCTAAGCCTTTCGCCACCGTATCCCTAGAAGCCGACGTGCTGACCGCGGCCCGGTTGATGGCCGCCGAGGGGGCGCCCGGCCTGATCGTGTGCGGGGCGGATGAGCGGCCCTACACCGTGCTGCCTGGGTCGCAGGTTCTCAACTTCCTCATCCCCCGCTACGTGCAGGATCAGCCTGCCCTGGCCCGCGCCTTCAGTGAACGCGCCTGGGACGACCTACGGGACAGGTTGGTCAGCCATACCGTGCGCGACCTCCTACCCCGGCCCGCCGACATCGATGAGTTGCCGATTGTGGACCAGGACGCGACGACCCTTGAGGTGGCCGCGGTAATGGCCAGAATGCACAGCCCGCTCGTGGCTGTGGTTGACGGCCACGACCGGGTGTTGGGCGCGATCACCGTCAGCCGGTTGCTCACCCATCTGCTGGCGTCATGACTGTCGCCGTTGTCGTCGTCTTCATCGGCGCCTACATCCTTATCGCCTCCGAACGCATCCACCGCGTGGCCGCCGCGCTCGGTGGCGCGGCGGCGATGGTGTTGCTTGGAGTTGTCGACGCTCACGTTGCCTTCTTCAGTGCGGAGACCGGTGTTGACTGGAATGTCATTTTCCTGTTGCTGGGCATGATGGTGATCGTCAGCGTGCTGAAACAGACGGGGGTCTTCGATTACCTCGCCATCTGGGCAGCCAAGCGGGTCCGGGGCCGACCGTTCGCACTGATGGTAATGCTGGTCTGCATCACCGCACTGGCCTCGGCGATGCTGGACAACGTCACCACCGTGCTGTTGATCGCACCCGTCACGCTGCTCGTGTGTGAGCGGCTGGCAGTCGCGCCGGTGCCGTTCCTGATCGCCGAGACAATGGCCTCCAACATCGGGGGCATGGCCACGCTGGTCGGCGACCCTCCCAATATCATCATCGCCAGTAGGGCCGGGTTGTCCTTCAACGACTTCATCATCCACCTTGCCCCGCTTGCCCTGGTTTTAATGATCGTCTTCATCGGTCTCTGCCGGATCATGTTCCGCTCTGCATTCAACTACGACGAAAACCGGGCCGCGGCCGTCATGGAACTCGACGAACGCGAAGTCATCCGCGACAGCGGTCTGCTCCTCCGATCACTGATCATCCTCGGGCTGGTGATGGTCGGGTTCATCGCCCACTCTGCGCTGCACATCGAGCCGTCCCTGGTCGCCCTACTGGGCGCCGGCGCCCTCGTCGCCATCTCCAAACTGCAACCGTCGGAATACCTGGAAGAGGTCGAGTGGCCCACCTTGGTGTTCTTCATCGGCTTGTTCATCATGGTCGGTGCGCTCGTCGAGGTCGGCGTCATCACCAGCCTTGGCGAGACCCTTACTGAAGCCGTCGATGGACGTTTCTTCCTCGCCTCCAGCGTCTTGCTGTGGGGATCAGCACTGCTCTCGGGGATCGTGGACAACATCCCCTACGTCGCCACTGTCTCCCCTCTCGTCCAAGACCTCGTCGCCAGCGGCGGTAACAGCCCCGAATCCACTGGCCTCTGGTGGGCATTAGCCGCCGGGGCCGACCTGGGCGGGAACGCCACCGCCGTTGGCGCCAGCGCCAACGTCGTCATCATCGGCATCGCTGCGCGCAACGGCCACCCCATCTCGTTCTGGAAATTCACCAAATACGGCCTCATCGTCGCGGTCATCACCATCGCTATCAGTTGGCCC
Source organism: Jatrophihabitans sp. (assembly GCF_036388195.1). Lineage (GTDB taxonomy): Bacteria > Actinomycetota > Actinomycetes > Mycobacteriales > Jatrophihabitantaceae > Jatrophihabitans_A. Next base: position 3,424 of record NZ_DASVSG010000066.1, read on the forward strand.
TACTTCTGGCTGCGCTACTACGCCCTCAGTTGAACAAGCCATGTGGCCCCTGCCGATGGCTTGTCTACGAGGATGGTCTGCCATCGAGGCCTGCGAGTTACGTACCTAGCAACGGAACCAGGGACAGGGTCGCCAGAATCACGGTTATGACAACAGTCATCCAGTGCCGATTGAGTGGAGATGCGTCGCGAAGCGCAGACCAACGCCTGCCAGGATGGTCTCCGTGACGACCCTGCGCCTGCTGTCCTACAACGTCCGTTCGATGCGCGACGACGTCGACGCCCTGGCCCGGGTGATGCGCGAGATCGCCCCGGACGTGGCGATCATCCAGGAGGCGCCGCGGTTCCTGCGCTGGCGGTCCAAGTGCGCGGCGCTGGCCCGCCGGGCCGGCCTGGTGCTGGTCACCGGTGGGCGCGAGAGCGGCGCGAACCTGGTGCTGTCCTCACTCGCGGTCGAGGTCACGGCCACCCATGAGCTCGCCTTCACCGCCGACAAGCACCTGCACCACCGCGGCGCCGCCATCGCCGTCCTGAAGCTGAGGGGCGCGCAGTTCGCCGTCGCCGGCACCCACCTGGACCTGATCGAGGCGCCCCGGTTGCGGCACCTGGACGAGCTGGCCGCCTTCGCCGAGCAGAACCTGCCCAAAGAAGCCCCGCTGATCGTCGGGGGAGACCTGAACGCGGTCCCCGGCTCCGCGACCTGGCAGCGGCTGGAGCAGTTCGGCGCCGACGCCTTCAAAGCGGTAGGCGTCGGCGACGGCTTCACCTACTCGACCGTCGCGCCGGTGCGCCGGATCGACGGGGTGTTCGCCGATCCCCGGCTGCGTCCGGTCAAGGCCGAGACGATCGACTCCGCCGACGTCCGGATCGCCTCGGATCACCGTCCCCTGGTCGTGGAGTACCTACTTCCGGATCCCCAGGATGTCCAGCTGCCAGGCCAGGACCAGTGAGGCCTCGTGCCAGGCGTCATACCGGCCGCTGCGGCCGCCGTGCCCGGCTTCCATCTCGGTCTTGAGCAGGATTGGCGCGGACCCCGTCGACACCGCCCGTAGCTTGGCGACCCACTTGGCCGGCTCCACGTACAGCACCCGGGTGTCGTTCAGGCCGCAGACCGCCAGGATCGCCGGGTAGTCCTTCGCCTCGACGTTCTCGTACGGCGTGTAGGACTTCATGTAGGCATAGACCTCCGGGTCGGCCAGCGGGTTGCCCCACTCCTCCCACTCGGTCACCGTCAGCGGCAGCGACGGATCCAGGATCGTGGTGAGCGCGTCGACGAACGGAACCTGCGCCACGATGCCGCCGAAGGCCTGCGGCGCCAGGTTGGCCACCGCGCCCATCAGCAGGCCGCCGGCGCTGCCGCCCTGGGCGACGATCCGCTCCGGACGGGTCCAGCCGGCCTTCACCAGATGCTCGGCGGCAGTCACGAAGTCGGTGAAGGTGTTGCGCTTGGCGAGCATCTTGCCCTCGTCGTACCAGTGCCGGCCCAGCTCGCCCCCGCCACGCACGTGCGCGATGACGAACACCACCCCGCGGTCCAGCAGCGACAGCCGCGGGATGGAGAAGTACGGATCGATCGAGACCTCGTAGGCGCCGTAGCCGTAGAGCACCACCGGCGCGTCGCCGTCCAGCGCGACATCGGCGCGGCTGACCACCGACAGCGGCACCATCGTGCCGTCAGCGGCCTGCGCCCACTCCCGCATCTGCCGGTAGCTGCTCAGGTCGACGTCCCCGAGCACCGGCTGGCGCTTGCGCAGCAGCAGCTGCTTGGACGGCACGTCGTAGTCATAGACCGTGTCCGGGGTGGTCATCGACTTGTAGGTCAGCCGGTAGCTGGCGGCGTTCCAGTCCAGGTTGCTGCCCGGGACCACGCTGTAGAGCGGCTCCTCGAACTCGATCGGCTCCGGCTGGCCGAACCCGTCGGCGGTGCGCGGCAGCACCGCGAGGCTGGTCAGGCCCTCGCTGCGCAGGTACAGCATGGCGTGCCCGGCGAAGGCGTCGACGCTCAACAGCCGGCGGTCCGCCGACCCCGGGGTCAGCGTGCGCCAGTTGCCCGCGCCCGGGTTCTCGGCCGGGGCCACACTCAACTCGAAGTTGGCCTCGTGGGCGTTGTGCACGATCAGCAGCTGATCGCCGGCGTGCTCGACGTGGTACTCGACGCCCTCGGCACGCGGCTCGACGATCACCGGCTCGGACCGCGGCGCATGCGAATCCAGCAGCCACACCTCGGTGGTGAGCTTGCTGCCGACCGAGATCTGGATCGCCTGCCCGTTGCGGGTCAGCTCGATCCCGACCCAGAATCGCTCGTCGTCCTCGGTGAAGACCACCACGTCCTCGGCCGCGTCGGCGCCCACGGTGTGCCGCCAGACCCGGTTCGGACGCCAGGACTCATCGACGGTGAGGTAGAACAGGGCGCTGGCATCGGCTGACCACGCCGAGGAGTAGAAGACCCCGCTGACGGTGTCGGGCAGGTCCTGGTCGGTGCGCAGGTCCTTGATGTGCAGGGTGAACCGCTCGTCGCCGGTCAGGTCGAGGGAGTAGGCGAGCAGGGTCCCGTCCGGGGACGCCTCCAGGGTGCCGAGGGCGAAGAAGCCGGAATCGGCGGCGATCCGGTTGCCGTCCAGCAGCACCTGCTCGCCGGCGAGCGACCCCACCGACCCAGCGCCGCTCGAGATCGAACCCGGGCCCGAACCCGAACCCGAACCCGAACCCGAACCAGCCTCGGTCGAACCGCCGGCGGAGTCGTCCTCGGCGATCACCGGCGGCGCGTCGCCGTCCGCGGGCAGCCGGCAGTAAATCGGGTACTGCTGGCCCTCGACGGTCCGGCTGTAATACCAGTAGTCGCCGCGCCGGGACGGAACCGAGAGGTCGGTCTGCTGGGTCCGGGTGACGATCTCGTCGAAGATCTGCTGCCGCAACGGCTGCAACCGCGCGGTGCAGGCTTCGGTGTAGGCGTTCTCGGCTTCGAGGTAGCCGATCACCTCGGGGTCGTTCTTGTCCCGTAACCACTCGTAGTCATCGACGAAGGTGTCGCCGTGGTGGACCCGTTCGATCGGCTTGGTCGCTGCGATGGGCGGCGTCTGCTGCCGCGGCTGGTCAGACATCTGTCCGAGGCTACCGGGCCGGTGCAGTCAGCGGGCGTCCGGCAGAACCACGGCGCCCGCCGGCAACGGGTGCTCCCCGAAGTACCGGTCCTCGTTGTCCAGCCAGGCCTGCCAGGCCGGCTGCAGCGGGCCGTCCCGCTCGATCCAGCGCCGCTCCCGGACGTCGCGGGGAACGTCGAGGAAGATCGCCACCGAGAGCCATCCGGCGCACGCGGCGATCGCCGACACCCCCTCGACCAGCAGCACCCGGGACGCCGGCACCGGCACGGTCTCGGCGAAGCGCCCGGCATGCCAGTCGTAGCGGCGGTAGCTGCCGGGCCGGCCGGCCGCCAGCGGCGCCAGCACGTCCGAACGCAGCCGCGGCCAGAAGTCGAACTGCCCGGCCCAGCCGTCCAGCATCGCATCGGTGGACAGCACCGCCGCGCCGTCCAGCCGGACGGCCAGCGCCATCGCCAAGCTGGACTTGCCGGCCGCCGCGCCGCCGTCCACGGCCACCACCCGGACCTGCCCGCAGCGTGGCTCAGCAGCCTCGATCAACCCGGCCAGCTCGCGCAGCAGGGCATCGGATGCCAGCCTCAGACGACCGCTCCGTCGTCATCGGAGTCATCCCGGGGCTCCGGACGCAGCCGCAGCACCAGCAGCCCGGACCCGAACAGCACCAGCACCACGCCGAGCGGCAGCGGCAGGTCCGCCGGCAGTCCCAGCGGGTAGCCGAAGGCCAGCACCACGATGCCGAGCAGGGTCACCAGCACCGCCATCGCGGTGGGCAGGGCGGGACGGGGCAGCGGCGGGGCCGGCGGGGGCACGAAGTGGTGCTCGACGTCCAGCGGGTCGGGATGGGGGGCACCCAGCTGCGGCTGCGCCGGCGGCGGGGCCGGTGGGCCGGCCGCCGGCCGGTCCAGGTCCTGCATGCCGGCGATGATCTTGGCGAACTCCGCGTCGGTGTCGATGCCGGCCAGCGGGTCGGGGACCGGCTCCTCACGCTCGGCGCCGCGGTCCCAGTGCCGGTGCTGGGCCACCTCGATGCCGAGCTCGGAGGCGATCTCGGTCAGCACCTGGCGGGCTTCGGAGGTCTGGTCGGCGGCCACGTACAGCCGGTCGGCGGTCACCGGGTCACTGGTCGGCGTCGGCTCCACGTAGGCGGGGACGTCGCGCAGCCCGAGCACGTCGAGCAGGTGGTCGGCCAGCCGCGGATCGACGTCGGCGACCGGGGAGAACTTGTCCGAGTCCAGGCCGTTGTCACGGCGGCCCCGGTGCGAGGCGGGCGAGCTCACGCTAGTCCCCGACGCCGGTGCGGGTGTGCTCGGCGATGAACTCGACGGCGCCGGTGAAGATCAGCTCGGCGTCGTTGTCGACGGTGGCCACGTGGTAGCTGTTGTGCAGGGGCACCTCGCGCACCGTCGTGGCGGTGGCGCCGGCGTGCAGCAGCTTGGCCGACAGCGCGTCCACCACATGATCCTCGACGGAGCGGAAGTACAGGATCGGCGCCGTGATCTTGCCCAGGTCAGCGATGACCAGCCGCCACAGCGCCTGCATCGAGACGAACGCGCGCAGCGGCGTCCGGTCGTAGCTCAGCTCCGCCAGGCCGGGCTTCTTGATGTCGCTGCCGATGCCCGGTCGCGAGCGCACCGCCCAGGCCAGGTAACGCGCCAGCGCGGCGTCCCTGCGCATGGTGCCGTAGGCGACGTTGACCAGCACCAGGCCGGCCAGCTTGCTGGACTCGTCCTCGGCCAGCTCCTCGGCAAGCCGGGTCACCAGGGTGCCGCCCATCGACAGGCCGCACGCGAACACGGTGTCGCAGCGCTCGGCGAGCTCGTCGTAGGCCCGGCGGATCTCTGCGTACCACTCGGTCCAGGTGGTGCGGTTCATCTCCTGCCAGGTGGTGCCGTGGCCGGGCAGCCGGGGCAGCCGCACCGTGTAGCCCTGGGCGGCCAGGTGCTCGGCCCACGGCCGCATGCTCTGCGGCGTGCCGGTGAAACCGTGGCTGATCAGCACCCCGGTCCGGCCGGCGGCGCCCTCGCCGTCTACCGCGAACGGCTCGGCGCCTTCGAGGATCGGCACCCGCTCCTCCTTCGTGTGATTGCTGGCCTTCATCATGCCGTGGCGAGTCCTGTCCTGGCGAGTCCTCCGATGCCCGCCCCGCCGCGCTGGGCGCTTGATTGTCCCCCGTGTCCGGGCCGGGCTATGGTCGAGGCACCCGATCAGTTCGGTGATGTGTGCTGGAGGCCGCTGAGTGCTGTACTGGTTCCTGAAGACCGTCGGGCTAGGCCCGTGGTTGAAGGTGATCTGGCGACCTTACGTCGAGGGCGCTGAGAACGTGCCCGAAACCGGCGGAGCCATCCTGGCCAGCAACCACCTGTCCTTCTGCGATTCCTTCTTCATGCCGTTGATGGTCAAGCGGCGGGTCACCTTCCTGGCCAAGGCCGAGTACTTCACCACTCCCGGCATCAAGGGCCGGCTGTCGCGGATGTTCTTCGCCGCCGCCGGGCAGGTGCCGATCGACCGCGACGACGCCGACGCCGCCCGGGGAGCGCTGACCACCGGCGTCCGGATCCTGCGCAAGGGGGAGTTGCTCGGCATCTACCCCGAGGGCACCCGGTCCCCGGACGGGCGGCTGTACAAGGGCAAGACCGGCGTCGCCCGGATGGCCCTGGAGGCCGGCGTCCCGGTGATCCCGGTGGCCATGATCGACACCGAGAAGATGATGCCGACCGGCTGCAAGCTGCCGCGCCTGAGGCCGCGGCCCGGGGTGCGGTTCGGCAAGCCGCTGGACTTCTCCCGGTACGAGGGGCTGGCCGGCGACCGGTTCGTGGAACGGTCGATGACCGATGAGATCATGTACGAGCTGATGCAGCTGTCCGGCCAGGAGTACGTCGACATCTACGCCAGCAAGGTCAAGCTGCAGACCGGCGCGAACCTCGGCTTCGGCGCCCGGAAGGGCATCACGCATGCCGACGCCGTGGGGAGCACCTCCCACGACCGGTTGCCGGTCGAGCGGGCGGGCTGAGAGCCGGCGGTCCAGGTGCGCTACTTCTACGACTGCGAGTTCATCGAGGACGGCCGCACCATCTCGCTGATCTCGATCGGTTTCGTCGACGAGAACGGCCGGGAGTTCTACGCGGTATCCACCGAGTTCGACCCGGACCGGGCCATCGACTGGGTACGCCGGCACGTGCTCAACCAGCTGCCCTCGCCGTCGGACCCTGCCTGGCGGTCCCGGGCCCGCATCCGCGACGACCTGCTGGCCTACCTCACCCAGCCGGGCGAGCCGATCGAGCTGTGGGCCTGGATGGCCAGCTACGACCATGTGGCGCTGGCCCAGCTGTGGGGTGACATGCGGGCCCTGCCGCGCCAGATCCCGCGCTTCACCCACGAGCTGCGCCAGCTCTGGGAGGCCGCCGGGTCACCGCCGCTGCCGGCCGCCGGCGCCGACGCCCACGACGCGCTGGCCGACGCCAGGCACAACCTGGCGCGCTGGAAGCTGATCGCCGGAGCCGTCGCCACCGGCTCCCCGGCCGATCGCTAAGCTCGGAAAATCCGACAGCGCCGTCGATCTGCTCGCTCTCTCGCATGCTCTCCATGCCCAGTCGTGACGAAAGGATCGCCCAGATGCGTATCGGTGTACTTACCGGCGGGGGAGATTGCCCCGGTCTGAACGCGGTGATCCGCGCCGTGGTCCGCAAGGGCGTGGGGGTGTTCGGCTACGAGTTCGTGGGATTCCGCGACGGCTGGAAGGGCCCCCTGGAGGGCCTGACCATGCAGCTGGGCATCACCGAGGTGCGCGGCATCCTGCCTCGCGGCGGCACCATCCTGGGCTCGTCCCGGACCAACCCGTTCAAGATCGACGGCGGTGTGGAGCAGATCCGGGAGAACCTGCACGGTCTCGGCGTGGACGCGCTGATCGCCATCGGCGGCGAGGACACCCTGGGAGTGGCCACCCAGCTGCACGAGCACGGCGTGAACGTCGTCGGGGTGCCCAAGACCATCGACAACGACCTCAACGCCACCGACTACACCTTCGGCTTCGACACCGCGGTGAACATCGCGATGGAGGCAATCGACCGGCTGCACACCACCGCCGAGTCCCACCACCGCGCCCTGATCGTGGAGGTGATGGGCCGGCACGCCGGCTGGATCGCCCTGCACGCGGGCATCGCCGGCGGCGCCAACGTCATCCTGATTCCCGAGCAGCGGTTCTCCATCGAGCGGGTCTGCGCCTACGTGACCAGCCGGTTCGAGTCCCATTACGCCCCGATCATCGTGATCGCCGAGGGCGCGATGCCGCTGGAGGGGGAGATGGTGACCCTGGACAAGGGGGTCGACGCCTTCGGCCACGCCCGGCTCGGGGGGATCGGCGACTGGCTGGCCTCGGAGATCGAGACCCGCACCGGCAAGGAGGCCCGCACCACGGTGCTGGGCCACATCCAGCGCGGGGGCACCCCGACCGCCTTCGACCGGGTGCTGGCCACCCGGTTCGGGCTGCATGCCATCGACGCGGTGCACGTCGGCGACTGGGGCAAGATGGTGGCCCTCAGCGGCACCGAGATCGTCCGGGTGCCGCTGGCCGAGGCCACCAAGACCCTCAAGACGGTGCCCAGCGACTTCTACTCCGAGGCCGAGGTGTTCTTCGGCTGAGGCGCACGCGGCGTCGGGCAGTTTTCCGCCGACCTTCCTGTCGCAGCGGTAGTCGGTAGTCTTATCGCGTGACACCGACCACCGATATCTCCGCCGCCGCAGACCTGAGCCTCGACGCCTGGCGCGGGCTTCCCGCGGCCCAGCAGCCACGCTGGCCCGACCAGGCGGCCCTCCGGGAGGTGGCCGGCACGCTGTCCCAGCTGCCGCCGCTGGTGGTTGCCGACGAGGTCGACGCGCTGACCGACCGGCTCGCCGAGGTCGCGCGGGGCAAGGCGTTCCTGCTGCAGGGCGGGGACTGCGCCGAGACCTTCGCGACCTCGTCGCAGGCCGACATCTCCGGCAAGATCCGGGTGCTGCTGCAAATGGCGGTGGTGCTGACCTACGGCGCCTCGGTGCCGGTGGTGAAGGTGGGCCGGATGGCCGGCCAGTACGCCAAGCCGCGCTCGACCGAGCTCGACGCCTTCGGGCTGCCGTCCTACCGCGGCGACATGGTCAACGAGCTGCACGGCGACGCGACCGCGCGCACCCCGGACCCGAGCCGGATCCTGCGGGCCTACTCCACGGCCGCCTCCACGCTGAACCTGCTGCGTGCCTACGCCGCCGGCGGGCTGGCCTCGCTGGAGAAGGTGCATTCCTGGAACACCGCCTTCGCCCGCACCACCGAGACCGGCGGCCGGTACGAGCAGCTGGCCGCCGAGATCGACCGGGCCGTCCGGTTCATGCGCGCCTGCGGGGTGCACGACGCGGCGCTGGACAGCGTGGAGCTCTACGCCAGCCACGAGGCGCTGATCCTGGAGTACGAGCGAGCGCTGACCCGGATCGAGGACCACCGGGCCTACGACCTGTCCGGCCACTTCCTCTGGGTGGGCGAGCGGACCCGCCAGATGGACGGCGCGCACCTGGACTTCGTGTCCCGGATCGCCAACCCGATCGGCGTCAAGCTGGGCCCGACCACCACGCCGGAGTTCGCGGCGGAGCTGGTCGAGCGGTTGGACCCCAACGGCGTGCCGGGCCGGCTGACCCTGATCAGCCGGATGAGCAACCTGCTGGTGCGCGACGTGCTGCCGCCGATCATCGAGAAGGTGCAGTCCACCGGCCACCTGGTGGTCTGGCAGTGCGATCCGATGCACGGCAACACCGAGGAGACCGTCAGCGGCGTCAAGACCCGGCACCTGGACCGGATCCTCGACGAGGTGGACGGCTTCTTCGACGTGCACGCGGAGCTGGGCACCCACCCCGGCGGGCTGCACGTCGAGCTGACCGGCGACGACGTCACCGAGTGCATCGGCGGCACCGCCGAGCTCACCGCCGCCGACCTCGGCCGCCGGTACGAGACGGCGTGCGACCCGCGGCTGAACATCGAGCAGTCCCTGGAGCTGGCGTTCCGGGTGGCCGAGCGGCTGGTCGCCGACTGGCGCAGCCGCGAGCTGCGCGAGGAACTGCCCCGCCAGGCCGGCGCGAGGACGGTATGAGCGGCGAGCAGCCGGTGGTCGACCTGCGCAGCGACACCGTGACCCGGCCGTCCGCGGCGATGCGGCGGGCGATGGCCGAGGCCGAGGTCGGCGACGACGTCTACGGCGATGACCCCACCGTCAACGCGCTGGAGGCCGAGGTCGCCGAGCTGCTGGGGTACCAGGCCGGCCTGTTCACCGCGACCGGGTCGCTGGCCAACCAGCTTGCCCTGCGGTTGCTGGTGAAACCGGGCGAGGAGCTGGTGTGCGACCGGATCGCCCACGTCGTCCGGGCCGAGATGGGCGCGGCCGCGACCTTCTCGGGCATCACCACCCGCACCTGGGAGGCCGCCGCCGGCCGGCTGGACCCGGAGACGGTGGCCGGGGTGATCACCCCCAACGCCGGCTGGCACCAGGTCTCGACCACCGCCATCGCGGTGGAGAACACCCACAACTTCGGCGGCGGCACGGTGCAGCCGTTGGAGGCCGTCCGGGCGGTGCAGCGACTGGCCCGCGAGCACGGTCTCGGGGTGCATCTGGACGGCGCCCGGCTGTGGAACGCCCACGTCGCCTCGGGGGTGCCGCTGCTGGAGCTGGCGGCCGGCTTCGACACCGTCTCGGTCTGCCTGTCCAAGGGGCTCGGCGCCCCGGTGGGGTCGGTGCTGGTCTCCTCGGCCGAGCGGATCGCCGAGGCCCGCACCTGGCGCAAGCGGTACGGCGGGGCCATGCGCCAGGTCGGCATCCTGGCCGCTGCCGGACGCTACGCCCTGCGGCACAACATCGAACGGCTGGCCGATGACCACGACCGGGCGGCCCGGCTCGCCGCGGCGCTCGGACTGAAGCCGGAGCGGGTCGAGACCAACATCGTGGTGTTGCAGGTGCCCGATGCCCCCGCGGTGGGGCTGGCGGCCCGCGAGCAGGGTGTCATCGTCTCGGTGATCGGGCCGAAGCTGATCCGGCTGGTCACGCACCTCGACATCGACGACGACGACCTGGACCGCGCCATCGGGGTGTTGACTCCGCTGCTGGCCAGCTGAGCCCTGCGGTCATCAGCTCGGCGCTCTCGCCAAGCCATCGCTGCGGCGAGGAGTGCCCGACCTGTCGCCTAGCTGTACTCGGCCATCAGGTTGGTAGCCGGCTGACGGG
>NZ_DASVSG010000067.1:0-20630 GCF_036388195.1 Jatrophihabitans sp.
GGAGTCCGAGGCGTCCAGCCGGGTCGCGGCCATCCGCGGGTCACCGGCAGCGGCCGCGGCCCGCTCGGCCCGGCCGAGGTCGTAGTCGGCCAGCAGCACGTGCTCGAGGAACGGCCGCCGGGCGGCGATCCTGGCCACCGCCGAGCCGACCCCGCCGGCGCCCAGGATCAGCAGCCTCACTGCCCGCCCCGCCCGTCCAGCAACGGCTGCGTGGGGTCCCAGCGGGTGCCGTCGGCGGCGTCCTTGCGCCGGCGGGCGATCGCCGACAGCGACTCCAGCACCACCCGGTTGGCCAGGAACGAGGTGATGTCGGCATGGTCGTAGGGCGGTGACACCTCGACCAGGTCGATGCCGACCACCGGCAGCTCGTAGCAGATCCGCCGGACGGCATCGAGCAGCTGGCGGGCGGTCAGGCCGCCGGGCTCGGGGGTGCCGGTGCCCGGCGCGTGCCCGGGGTCGCAGACGTCGATGTCGACCGACAGGAACACGCCGTCGCAGCCGTCCAGGGCGATTGCGAACGCCTCGGTCAGGCAGGCCTCCAGGCCGCGGGCGGTGATCTCGGTCATCTCGTAGGACCGCATGCCCTGCCCGGCCATCCAGTCCAGGGTCTCCGGCGGCGGCCAGTAGCCGCGCAGCCCGATCTGCAGGAACCGGTCACCGCGCACGGCGCCGGACTCGATCAGCCGCCGCATCGGCTGGCCGTGCCCGATCAGCGAGCCGAACTCGATGTCGCCGGTGTCGGCGTGCGCATCGAAGTGGATCATCGAGACCTTGCCCTGGCCCAGGTGCTGCGCCACGCCCGCCGCGTCCGGCCAGGCGATGGTGTGATCGCCGCCCAGGATCAGCGGGATCGCGCCGGTGGCCGCGACCGCGTGCACCGCCACCTGCAGGTCGCGCACCGAGCGCTCGGCATCGCCGGAGAACAGCTCGACGTCCCCGGCGTCGTAGACGACCAGATCGCGCAGGCCGTCCACCCGCAGCGCCAGCGACGGGCGGCTGCCGTCGTGTGCCAGGTAACAGCTCTGCCGGATGAACTGGGGGCCGAACCGGGTGCCCGCGCGGTGGGAGGTGCCGCCGTCGAACGGCGCGCCCAGGATCACCACGTCGGCGCCGGCGTAGCTGGCCGGGTCCGCCCAGTCGCACCGGGGCACGCCGAGAAAGGTGATGTCGGGGCCGAACTGTGCGCCGTAGCGCGCCATGCTTCCTCCAGTAGTCGTTCGATCGCGATCAGGACGGGCCGCGGTCAGCGGCTGCGGCGCCGGCCGGCCAGCTGGCCCAGCGCGACGGCGAGCACCGCCAGCACGAACATCGCCGTCCCGATGACATTGATCTGCACCGGCGTGCCGCGCGCCGCGGCGCCCCAGACGTACATCGGAAACGTGATCGAGGCGTTGGACGCGTTGAAGTTGGTGATGATGTAGTCGTCGAAGGACAGCGAGAAGGCCAGCAGCGCGCCGGCGGCGATGCCCGGGGCGACCAGCGGCAGCGTGATCCGGCGGAAGGTCTGCCACTCGTTGGCGTACAGGTCGGCCGCTGCCTGTTCCAGCCGGGGATCGAGCCCGGCGATCCGGGCCTTGACGGTGACCACCACGTAGCTGAGGCAGAACATGATGTGCGCGATCAGGATCGTGATCCGGCCCAGCGGGATGCCCGTGCTGACGAACAGCGTCAGCAGCGACGAGCCCATCACCACCTCGGGGGTGGCCATCGGCAGGAAGATCAGCAGGTTGGACCCGGTCCGGCCGCGGAAGCGGTAGCGGGCCAGCGCGAAGGCGATCATCGTCCCCAGCAGCGTGGAGGCCGCGGTGGCGGCCACCCCGATCTTGAGCGACAGGCTCAGCGACTCGCACATCCCCGGCGCCGAGCACGGATGCAGCCAGGCGTCGAAGGAGAACCGCTGCCAGGTGTAGTTGAAGCGGCCGTTGGGCTTGTTGAACGAGAACAGCACCACCACCAGGTTCGGCAGCAGCAGGTAGACCAGCGCGAGCACCGCCACCACCCAGACGACGTTCTCGCGCAGCACCGCCCACGGTGACCTGCGGCGTCGGGTGGCGGCCGGGGCGGCAGCGCCCGCGCGCTGCGGCAGGGTCGCGACCATCAGACCAGCTCCTCGGTGCCGGACTTGCGCACGTAGAGCGAGACCAGGACCAGGATGGTGAACATGAGCACGAACGACAGCGCGGCGGCCGTCGGATAGTCGTTGATGCGCAGGAAGTAGCCCTCGATCGTCTGCCCGATCATCGCGGTGTTCGGATTGCCCAGCAGCCGCGAGTTGATGTAGTCCCCGGCCGCCGGGATGAAGGTCAGCAGGGTGCCCGCGACCACGCCCGGCATCGACATCGGCAGGGTGACCCGCCGGAACGCGGTGAGCGGGCTGGCGTACAGGTCCCCGGCAGCCTCCAGCAGCCGCGGGTCCAGCCGGTCGAGGCTGGCGAACAGCGGCAGCACCATGAACGGCAGGAAGTTGTAGGTCAGGCCGGTGACCACGGCCAGCGGCGAGCTCAGCAGTTGGCTGCCATTGGTCCAGCCCAGCGCGCTGGTCAGCTGGATCAGGTGGGTGCCGCGGAAGAACTTCATGACCAGGCCGTCGGAGTTCAGGATGGTCTGCCAGGCCAGCGTGCGGAGCAGGAAGCTGGTGAAGAACGGGGCGACCACCATCACCAGCAGCACCGGCTTCCACCGCCCGGACTTCAACGCGATCGCGTAGGCCAGCGGGTAGCCGATCAGCAGCGCGAGCACGGTGGCCAGGAACGCGTACTCGAAGGAGCGCAGGAACTGCCGGAAGAACTGCGTCATCGCGTCGCTGTAGGTCGCGAAGTGGAAGGTGAGCTGGTAACCGGTCTCCAGGGTGCCGGTCTGCAGGGACTGGGAGAGCAGGAAGATCATCGGGATCACGAAGAAGATCCCGAGCCACAGCAGCCCCGGCAGCAGCAGGAAGTACGGCATGCCGGCGAACCGCCGCCGGGACCGGGACGGGGTGGCGGCTGGGACGGCTGAGGTGGCGCTCACGCGGGCGCCTCGTCCAGGTCGATGCCGGCCGCGGCGTCCTGGCCGGCGTCCAGGGCGAAGGTGTGCTCGGCCGAGAAGCTGAGGCCGACCCGGTCACCGGGGCGGTGGATGCCCGTGCTGCTCCGGTTCTGCTCGAACACCATCAGCTCCTGGCCCCACGGGGTGCGTACCAGGTACTGGGTGCTGACGCCCATGAAGCTGGCGTCGGTGACGACCGCGCCGGGGATGCGGTTCAGGCCCTTGTACGGGTCAGCCGGCTCGCCCTGCCCGGTCTCGCCTTCCACCGTGATCTTCTCGGGCCGGACGCCGACCCAGACCTCGTCCACCCCGCCGGGCAGCCGGCTGGCCGGCACCCGCACCGTTCCGGTGGGCAGCGCCACCGTCGCCGAGTCGGCCTGCCGGTCCCGGACGGTGGCCCGGATCAGGTTGGACTGGCCCAGGAAGTTCGCCGTGAACGTGGTGGCCGGGTTCTCGTACAGCTCGGCCGGCGCGCCCAGCTGCTCGATTCGGCCGGCGTTCATCACCGCGATGGTGTCGGCCATCGTCATGGCCTCTTCCTGGTCGTGCGTCACATGGACGAAGGTCAGCCCCACCTCGGTCTGGATCCGCTTGAGCTCCACCTGCATCTGCCGGCGCAGCTTCAGGTCCAGGGCGCCCAGCGGCTCGTCGAGCAGCAGCACCGCCGGCCTGTTGACGATGGCGCGGGCCAGCGCCACCCGCTGCTGCTGGCCGCCGGACAGCTGCGCGGGCTTGCGGGCGGCCAATGCCTGCAGCTCGGTCAGCTCCAGGACGTCGGCGACCTGGGAGTCCACCTGCTGCGACCGGCGCCGTTTCAGGCCGAACGCGACGTTCTCCCAGACGCTCAGGTGCGGAAACAGCGCGTAGCTCTGGAAGACGGTGTTCACCGGCCGCCGGTAGGGCTTGTCGTAGGTGATGTCGCGGCTGCCGATCCGGATCTCGCCGACGGTCGGCTGCTCCAGTCCGGCGACCATCCGCAGGGTGGTCGTCTTGCCGCACCCGGACGGGCCGAGCAGGGCGAAGAACGAGCCCTGCGGAATGCTCAGGTCCACGTTGTCCACGGCGGTGAACGGGCCGAACCGCTTGGTCAGCGAGGACAGCACCAGATCGCCGGAGTCGCTGCTGGCAGCGGGCCCTGCCATGGCCGGAGCGCTCCCCTGCCGCGGCCGCAACCGCTCAGCCACCAGTGGTCAGCGCCTGGAACGCCTTGTTGTACTTGGTCTCCTCGGCCTCGGTCAGGCCGCGGAAGACGTGCGCCCGGCCCAGCACCTCCTCGGACGGGAAGATCAGCGGGTTCTCGGCCACGTCCGGGTCATCGGCCACCAGGATCTCCTCGGCGCCCTTGATCACGGAGATGTAGTTGACGTAGCCCACGACCTGCGCCATCACCTTCGGGTCGTAGAAGTAGTTGATCAGGATCTCGGCGTTCTTCTTGTGCTTGGCCTTGTTCGGGATCACGAAGTTGTCCGACCAGATCATGTGCCCGGCCGCCGGCAGGGTGTAGCCCAGCGCGGGATTGTCGGCCTGCAGCTGGACCACGTCGCCGGTCCAGGCCAGGCACGCCGCGATGTCGCCGGAGGCCAGGCCCTTGCCGTACTCGTTGCCGGTGAAGCCCTTGAGCTGGCCGCTGTCCTTGACCTCGGTCAGCTGCTTGATCGCCGCGTCGAAGTCGGAGTCGGTGAACTTCGCCGGATCCTTGCCCATCGCCAGCAGCGTCATCCCGACGGTGTCGCGCATCTCGGTGAGCAGGGTGACCTTGCCCTTGAGCGCCTTGTCGGTGAACAGCTGCTCCAGGGTCTCGATCTTCTTTCCGCCGGTCGCCTTGGGGTTGTAGCCGATGCCGGTGAAGCCGGACTGCCAGGGCAGCGAGAACTTGCGTCCGGGGTCGAACTCGACGTCGGCCAGGGTGTCCTGGACGTTCTTGGCGTTCGGGATGTTGGCCTTGTTCAGCTCCTGCACCCAGTTCAGCCGGATCAGCTTGGCGACCATCCAGTCCGTGGAGCACCAGACGTCGCGGCCGGTGTCGGCGTTGGCCCGCAGCTGCGGCTGGACCTTGGCGAAGAACTCGTCGTTGTCGTTGTAGTCCTCGGTGTAGGTGACCTTGATGCCGGTCTGCTTGGTGAAGGCGTCCAGGGTCGGGCGGGCCTGGGTCTTGTCGTCGACGTCGATGTACTCGGGCCAGTTGGACCAGCTGAGCACCTTCTCGGTGTCCGAGCGGTCCTCCGCGGCCTGCGAGGACGGGTTGGCCTTGGTCGTGGTGCCCTTGGTGCCGCATGCGGCGAGCAGGCTGGCCAGGCCGGTCGCCCCGAGTCCGGCGAGCATGCTGCGACGGCTGAGCAGGCCACGGGCCAGGGCGGGGTCGAAGCCGAGATCCTGCTCGGAGCGGTCGGTCATGGAAATCTCCCTCGTCGATCGGCGCGCGACGCTGGCGTCACGGATCTAGGCCATGCTAGCCACGGATGCTGGCATCTTCGGGGTGCAGACGCCAAGCAATTCCGTCTCGATTTCCGCACCCGGCAACGAAATCCATAGACGTTTCCGTCAGCACGGCAGAATCCCGACGCCGGGGCGGGCAGCAGCCGGCCGCTCCGCGACGGCGGGGGCGGCTCCGAGTGGTGGACGCAGGCTGCCTGCGTCCAGGCGGACGATATAGCGGCTCTAGGAGGTGAAGTGCTTCGGATTCACTTGCAAAGTACGCGTAGGTACTGCAGTATTCGTTCCATGTCAGTGTCACGGCGTCGATCTGGGCGCCAGCAGCTTGACGACACGTCCAAGGCCATCGTGGAGCAGTTGCAGCAGGACGGCCGGCGACCCTACGCCAGCATCGGCAAGGCGGTCGGGTTGTCGGAGGCGGCAGTCCGCCAGCGGGTCCAGAAGCTCGTCGAGTCCGGCACCGTGCAGATCGTGGCGGTGGCCGATCCGCAGCAGATCGGCTTCGCCCGGCAGATGATGATCGGCATCAATATCGAGGGGGACCTGGAAAGCGCCGCCACCGCGCTGGCAGAGATTCCGGAGCTGGTGTACGTGGTGCTGACCGCGGGCTCCTTCGACATCCTCGCCGAGGCGGTGGTGATCGATGACGACCATCTCTTGGAGCTCATCAACGAACGGATCCGCAAGCTCGCCGGGGTCCGCCGCACCGAGACGTTCATGTACCTGAAACTCAAGAAGCAAACCTACAACTGGGGTATCGCATGACAACCAGCAGCTTTGAACCCGACACCGGCTACGACAGCGAGCAGGCTGACCGGCTGGCCGCCTCGGCCCGTGACCACCTGTGGATGCATTTCACCCGGCTCTCCTCCTACCAGGACTCGCCGGTGCCGATCATCGAGCGGGGCGAGGGCGTCTACGTCTACGACATCCAGGGCCGGCGCTACCTGGACGGGCTCTCCGGCCTGTTCACGGTGCAGGCCGGGCACGGCCGGCGCGAGCTGGCCCACGCCGCCGCCCAGCAGGCCAGCCAGCTGGCCTACTTCCCGCTGTGGTCCTATGCCCACCCCAAGGCCATCCAGCTTGCCGAGCGGCTGGCGTCGCACACCCCGGGCGATCTGAACCGGGTGTTCTTCACCACCGGCGGCGGCGAGGCGGTCGAGACGGCCTGGAAGCTGGCCAAGCAATACTTCAAGCTCACCGGAAAGCCCGAGAAGCACAAGGTGATCTCGCGCTACGTGTCCTATCACGGCACCCCGCAGGGCGCGCTGGCCCTCACCGGCATCCCGAGCGCGAAGACGATGTTCGAGCCGCTGGTGCCGGGCGCGCACAAGGTGCCCAACACCAACTTCTACCGGGCGCCGATCTACGGCGATGACCTGAAGATGTTCGGCCAGTGGGCCGCCGACCAGATCGAGGCGGCGATCATCATGGAGGGGCCGGAGTCGGTCGCGGCGGTGTTCCTGGAGCCGGTGCAGAACTCCGGTGGCTGCTTCCCGCCGCCGCCCGGTTACTTCCAGCGGGTCCGCGAGATCTGTGACACCTACGACGTGCTGCTGGTCTCGGACGAGACCATCTGCTCCTTCGGCCGGCTGGGCACGATGTTCGGCTCCGAGAAGTTCGACTACATCCCCGACATGATCACCTGCGCCAAGGGCATGACCTCGGGCTACTCCCCGATCGGCGCGTGCATCACCACCGACAGGCTGATCGAGCCGTTCCTGCACGGGACCACCTACTTCCCGCACGGCTACACCTTCGGCGGCCACCCGGTGTCCGCGGCGGTGGCGATGGCCAACCTCGACCTGTTCGAGCGGGAGGGGCTCAACCAGCGGGTGCTGGACAACGAGAACGCCTTCCGGACGACGCTGGAGAAGCTGCTGGACCTGCCGATCGTCGGCGACGTCCGCGGCGACGGCTACTTCTACGGGATCGAGCTGGTCAAGGACAAGGCCACCAAGGAGACCTTCGACGAGGACGAGTCCGAGCGGCTGCTGCGCGGCTTCCTGTCCAAGGCGCTGTTCGACGCGGGCCTGTACTGCCGCGCCGATGACCGGGGCGATCCGGTCATCCAGCTCTCGCCGCCGCTGATCTGCGGCCAGGCCGAGTTCGACGAGATGGAGCAGATCCTGCGTTCGGTGCTGACCGAGGGCATGAAGCAGATCTAGCCCGGGACGGCCGGCGGGCCGCGTCAGTAGCCGGCGGCGGAGCGGATGTGCTCGAAGATCAGGTTCGTCTCGGTGAGGGCGACGTCGGGGTTGCCGCTGAGGTTCACCACCACGAAGTTGCGCAGGTTCTCGGTGTCGCGGGCGGCGACGTGCAGCAGGAAGTCATCGGCGCCGGCCAGGAAGAACACGTTCAGCACCTCCGGCAGCTGCGACACGGTCGCCGCGAACTCGGCGATGTGGCTGCGGGCGTGCGACTGCATCCGGACGGCGATCATGGCCTGGATGGCGCGGCCGACCGAGGCCGGGTCGATGTCGGCGTGGAAGCCCCGGATCACGCCGCGCTCGCGCAGCGACCGGACCCGGCCCAGACAGGTGGACGGCGCCACCCCGACCATCTCGGCCAGGGCGTTGTTGGGGATCCGGGCGTCCGCGGTGAGCGCCCGCAGGATCGCCCGGTCCACCTGGTCCAGCCCGGTGACCGGATCGGCCTCGGTTTCGCCGGCGCTCGAACGCCTGCCGGGCCGTCCGGGCAGCTGCACGCTGTTCGGCGGAACCCCGGCTCGACCTGCCTGATCCGAACGTGCGGGGCTCATATAGGCACTCTGACAGAATTAGCTTCAGTACACTAGTAATCAGTTATCCGATCCTTCATTGTTTTTGGATAACGGCGCGCGTCCCGGTGCGCGTGCCGTGCTCGTTCTGTACTCGTTCTGTGCCATTGCAAGCCCCATGGCCCGGTCCAGCGGTTGTCCGGCCAGCGTCATCAGCTGTCACTGTCGATGGAAGAGGAGACGTCATGAAGGTCGGCATCCCCCGCGAGGTGAAGAACCACGAGTACCGCGTGGCGATCACTCCCTCGGGAGTCAACGAGCTGGTCCGCCACGGCCACCAGGTCTACATCGAGGCCGAGGCCGGCCTCGGGTCCTCGATCCCGGACCAGGACTACGTGGCGGCCGGCGCGCAGATCCTGCCGACTCCGGACGACGTCTGGGCCACCGGTGACCTGATCCTCAAGGTCAAGGAGCCGATCGCCGAGGAGTACGGCCGGATGCGCTCGGACCAGGTGCTGTTCACCTACCTGCACCTGGCCGCCGGCCGCGACTGCACCGACGCCCTGCTCAAGGCCGGCACCACCTCGATCGCCTACGAGACCGTCCAGCTGCCCGACGGCTCGCTGCCGCTGCTGGCCCCGATGTCCGAGGTCGCCGGCCGGCTGGCGCCGCAGGTCGGCTCGTACCACCTGATGCGTCACGGCGGCGGGCGCGGCGTGCTGATGGGTGGCGTCCCCGGCACCTACGCGGCCAAGGTCGTGGTGATCGGCGCCGGGGTGTCCGGGCAGAACGCGGCGACGATCGCGCTCGGCATGCAGGCCGAGGTGCTGCTGCTGGACCGCAACGTCGCCCGGCTGCGCCAGATGGACGCCATCTACCGGGGCCACTGCCAGACCATCGCCTCCAACGCCTACGAGGTGGAGCGGGCGGTGCTGGACGCCGACCTGGTGATCGGCGCGGTGCTGATCCCGGGCGCCAAGGCCCCGACGCTGATCAGCAACGAGCTGGTGTCGCGGATGAAGCCCGGCTCGGTGCTGGTCGACATCTCCATCGACCAGGGCGGCTGCTTCGAGGACTCCCGGCCGACCACCCACGCCGACCCGACCTACCAGGTGCACGACTCGATGTTCTACTGCGTGGCCAACATGCCCGGCGCGGTGCCGCACACCTCGACCTACGCGCTGACCAACGTCACGCTGCCCTACGCGGTGGAGCTGGCCAACCTCGGCTGGCAGGACGCCCTGCGGTCGGACCCGGCCCTGGCGCTCGGGCTCAGCACCCACGCCGGCGAGCTCACCAACGCCCAGGTCGGCCAGGCGCTGGGCTATGACAGCCGGGCCATCGCCGAGGTGCTCGGCTGAGTTCCCGCGACCTGTCGTTCTGGCATGCCACCGCCGGCGACGACCTGACCCCGCGCCCGTCGCTGGCCACCGCCGGCCCGGGCGAGCGGGCGGTCGACGTCGCCATCGTCGGCGCCGGCTACACCGGGCTGTGGACGGCCTACTACCTCAAGCTCGCCGACCCCGCGCTGCGGATCGCCATCGTCGAGGCCGAGATCGCGGGGTTCGGCGCGTCCGGGCGCAACGGTGGCTGGTGCTCGGCGCTGTACCCGGTGTCGGTGGCCCGGCTGGCTCGCGAGCACGGCCGCGACGCCGCCGTCCGGCAGTACCGGGCCATGCAGGCCACCGTCGCCGAGGTGGGACGGGTCATCGCGGCCGACGGCCTGGCCGCCGACTGGGCAGCCGGCGGCACCGTCACGCTGGCCCGCAGCCAGCCGCAGCTGCGCCGGGCCGTCGAGGAGGTCGAGCAGGCCAGGATGTTCGGCTTCGGGCCGGAGGACGTCGAGCTGCTCGACGCGGCTGCCGCCTCGCGACGGCTGGCCGGCAGCTCGGTGCTCGGCGGCGTCTACACCCCGCACTGCGCGGCGCTGCATCCGGCCAAGCTGGCCCGCTCGCTGGCTGCCCGGGTGACCGGCCTCGGCGTCTGCCTCTACGAGCAGACCCGTGCGCTGAGCATCGAGCCGGGCCGGATCCGCACCGCGCACGGCGACCTGCGCGCCGAGGTGATCGTCCGGGCGACCGAAGGGTTCAGCGCCCGGTTGCCGGGTTACCGGCGTAGCGTCGCGCCGGTGTACTCGCTCATGATCGCCACCGAGCCGTTGCCGCGGCGCACCTGGGATCAGCTGGGCTTGGCAGCCCGGGAGACCTTCTCCGACTTCCGGCATCTCATCGTCTACGGCCAGCGCAGCGCCGATGACCGGTTGCTGTTCGGCGGCCGGGGCGCGCCGTACCACTTCGGTTCCCGGATCTCGCCCGGCTATGACCGGGTGCCGGCGGTGTTCGCGGCGCTGCGCTCGACCCTCGACCGGTTGCTGCCGGCCGCGGCGGGCGCGCCGGTCAGCCACAGCTGGGGCGGTCCGCTGGGCATCAGCCGGGACTGGCATCCCTCGGTGGGGCTGGATCGCTCGACCGGCCTGGCCTGGGCCGGTGGCTATGCCGGGGACGGGGTGGCGGCGACCAACCTCGCCGGCCGGACGCTGACCGATCTGGTGCTGGGGCGGGTCAGCGACCTCACCCGGCTGCCATGGGTCGGGCACCGGTCACCGGCCTGGGAGGTCGAGCCGCTGCGGTGGCTGGGCGCCAATGCCGGGCTGCGCGCGATGAGCTGGGCCGACCGGGCCGAGGACCGCTACGGCCGCCCGTCCAGGCTGGCCGGCGTCGTGAACCGGGCACTCGGACGGTGAGCGCTCTTACGATGAACGTTCGCGCGAAGAGCTTTGAGGAGGGCGAATGAGCCGGCCGGACGAGGCCATCCCAGGAAGCCGGGCGGGCAGCAGACCGGAGCGGGTCCGTCCGAGCCGGATGACCGACCGGGTCAGCGCCGACCGGGCCGCGCTGCGCCAGCTGCTGGCCGACGTCCCGGTCGGGCACGTCGGCTTCGTCACCGAGGACGGCCAGCCGTTCGTGCTGCCGACCGCGATCGCGCGGGACGGCGACGACGTGCTGCTGCACGGCTCGACCGGCTCGCGATGGCTGCGGCTGATCGCGACCGGCATCCCGGTGTCGCTGGCGGTCACCGCGCTCGACGGCATGCTGGTGGCCAGGTCCGCCTTCGAGTCCTCGATGCACTACCGCAGCGCGGTGCTGTTCGGCTGCTGCACCGCTCTGGAGGGCGAGCAGAAGGTCGACGCATTGGACATCCTCACCGACGCGCTGATTCCCGGCCGGGTCGCCGAGGTCCGCCGGCCCAGCGCCAAGGAGCTCGCCGCCACCCTGGTGCTGCGGATGACCGTCGAGGACTGGAGCATCAAGCTCTCCGACGGCCAGCCCGACGACCTGGCCGAGGACGTGGCCGGCCCCTCCTGGGCAGGCGTGGTGCCACTGGTCAGCCGTTACGGGCAGGCGCAGGACGCCCCGGACCTGCGTCCGGACATCGAGGTGCCGGCCTCGGTGCGGCGGCTGCAGCAGCGCTAGGCTGCGGCAGCTTCAGGCGGAGGACTTGGTCCGGCGCTCCAGGGCTGCCTCGAACGGCTCGCCGATCGCCCAGATCGCCTCGAAGGCGCACTGCAGGCTGCTGGTCAACGCGACATGCTCGACCAGGATGTTGGTCGAGGTCAGCGCCCCGGCGATCGGGTCGGTCAGCGAGAACAGCGCCCGGTGCCCGTCGGCCAGGCACAGCTTCATCGGCACCTCCTCGGCCACCCGGGCCCCTTCGCCGGCCTTGATGAACTCCAGCGTCTCGGCGACGACCTCGGGGTTGTCGAGGATGCTCGGCTCGTAGATGCAGCGGACGTCACCGCCGTTCTGGACGATCCGGCGGGTCGCCTCCAGGCCCAGCGGGTTGTTGGGCATCGCGTACGGGGGCTTGGAGAAGGTCAGCAGCGACCGCTCCGCCTCCCGCTGCAGGTCGCGGAACCGGGCGCCGACCATGCCGGGGTCGCGCAGCACCTCCACGTAATCCAGCGGCGCGGTCTCCTGCCGACCGGCCGACCAGGTGTCGCGCAGGCTGGCGGCCAGTGCGGTCGAGTGGGATTCCAGGCCGGCCAACGCCTGGCGCTGGACGGCGAGCAGCCGCTCGACAGCCGCTTCCGGATCGGTTGCCGCGTACCTGGTCACCGGGCCCGGCCAGTCCCGGGCCAGCCCGCGGGAGACCAGGCTGTTGAGCACGTCATAGATGCGCTGCCTGGGGATGCCCGCCTCGTTGGCCAGCTCGGATGCGGCGAAGCTCTCCCGTTGGATCAGGGTCAGATAGGCCTTCGCCTCGTAGCGCGTCATGCCGAGCTGTACGAGGCCATGCACATGCATGTGCGGATCTCCCATCCCCGAACCGTACCTAGCGGTGCGCTGGAAAGCCCGTGTTTGTGGGCGGCAACGCCAAAGTTCTATGTGATTTCGATGAGGGGCAACGGGTGAGGCGGGAGGGCGCCTTGCTCAGCCGATCGCCGCCAGCTGGCCGCAGGCGCCGTCGATGTCCTGCCCGCGGGTGTCGCGGACCGTCACCGGCACGCCGTGGTCTTCCAGCCGGGCCACGAACTCCTCCTCGACCGGCTTGGGCGAGGCGTCCCACTTCGACCCCGGAGTGGGGTTGAGCGGGATCAGGTTCACATGCGCCAGCCGACCCGACAGCAGGGTGCCCAGCAGGTCCGCGCGCCACGGCTGGTCGTTGATGTTGCGGATCATGGCGTATTCGATCGAGTACCGGCGTCCGGTCCGGGCGGCGTAGCCGTCGGCGGCCTCGAGCACCTCGCGAACCTTCCAGCGGTTGTTCACCGGCACCAGGGTGTCTCGCAGCTCGTCGTCCGGGGCGTGCAGCGACACCGCCAACGTCACGCTGAGCCCCTCGTCGGCGAGCTTGCCGATGGCAGGCGCCAGTCCCACGGTGGAGACCGTGACCGCGCGCTGGGACAGGCCCAGGCCCGCGGGAGCGGGGTCGATCAGCCGGTGCAGCGCGGCCACCACCCGCTGGTAGTTGGCCAGCGGCTCCCCCATGCCCATGAACACCACGTTGGACAGCCGCATCGGCCCACCGGGCAGCTCACCGGCGGCGGCCACCCGGGCGGCGGCGACCGCCTGCTCGACGATCTCGGCGGTGGACAGGTTGCGGGTCAGGCCACCCTGGCCGGTGGCGCAGAACGGACAGGCCATGCCGCAGCCGGCCTGGCTGGAGATGCACACCGTGAGCCGGTCGCGGTAGCGCATCAGCACGCTCTCCACCAGCGTGCCGTCATGCAGCCGCCACAGCGTCTTGCGGGTGGCGCCGCGGTCGGTGTCGACGTGGCGCACCTCGGTCAGCAGCGGTGGCAGCAGCGCGGCGCCGAGCCGGTCGCGGACCGCCGCCGGCAGATCGGTCATGGCGGCCGGGTCGTTCTCCAGCCGGCTGAAGTAGTGCCGGGACAGCTGGTCGGCGCGGAACGGCTTCTCACCCAGCTCGGCCACGGCGACCCGGCGTTCGGACGGTGACAGGTCGGCGAGGTGGCGCGGCGGCTTCGCCTTGCGCGGGGCGTCGAAGATCAGTGGGAGCGAGGTCATCAGGCCATCCATTCTCCCACGGCCATCCGCTGCCGGAAGCCACCGCCGGATCGGCGGCAGCCGCTCAGCGGGGCAGGACGCAGTCGGCCGAGCTGCGGTTGCTCAGCCGGGCAGGAAGGCGGCCAGCAGCAGGTAGGCCACCGGCGCGCAGGGCAGCAGCGAGTCCAGCCGGTCCATGACGCCGCCGTGGCCGGGGAGCAGCTTGCCCATGTCCTTGATCCCGAGGTCGCGCTTGATCATCGACTCCCCCAGATCGCCCAGGGTGGCGGTGATGACGATCGCGACGCCGAACAGCGCGCCCTGCCACCACTGCTGGTGGAAGCAGAACACCATCATCAGCACGCCCCCGGTCGCGCCGGCCAGCAGCGAGCCGGCGAAACCCTCCCAGGACTTCTTCGGCGAGACGGTGGGCGCCATCGGATGCTTGCCGAACAGCACCCCGACCGCGTAGCCACCGGTGTCGGAGCACACCACGGTCAGGACGAAGAGGATGATCCGGGCGGCGCCGTCATCGGCATGGGCCATCAAGGTGGCGAAGCCGGCCAGGAACGGGATGTACAGCGCGACCAGGTTGCCGGCGGCCACATCCCGCAGGTAGCCGGTGGCGCCGTCGGCCAGCCGCCAGACGGTCAGCCCCAGCACCGTCAGCAACAGGGCGCCGACCAGCCCGTCCGGGCCGTGGAACCAGGCTGCCGCCTCCATCGCCAGCACACCCGCCAGCAGCGGCACCAGGGGCGGCCGCGCCTCCACGGTGCCGATCGCGGTCACCATCTCATACATCCCGATGGCCACCGCGATGCTGAGCAGGATCACGAAGCTCGGCCGGTAGAAGGCCAGGGTGCCGATGACCAGGGCGGCCAGGCCCACTCCGACGCCGATCGCGGCCGGCAGGTCCCGTCCGGCCCGGGACTTGCGTGGTGGTGCGATCTCGACCGCGGGCTCGGCGGCGCCAGTGGCCGTCGCCGTCCCGGGTCGGACCTCGGCGGGCTGGCCGTTCAGCGCGGTGGCCGGCCCGGCCTGCGGCTCGAGCACCGGCGTGGCCAGCGCGGGGCCGGTACGCGGGAGGTCGGTACGCGGGAGGTCGGCCAGCGTCAGACCGCCGCTGGCCGGCTTGGAGCCACCCGAGCGGAGCGCCTCGACGACGCGCAGGTGCCGGGTCGTCGGCGCGGCCGCCTCGGGCTGCGCAGCTCCCTCGGCGGATCCGGCTCCGGGCAGCGGGGCAGCCGGCGGCTGCGAGTCGCTGCCGGGCGGCGCCGGCCGAGCCTCCTGGGCGTGGCGGGCCGACCGGGACGGCCGCTGGGCGATCTCCGGCGACGCCGCCCGCGACCGGGCGATCAGCTCCGCCGCGGACAGGCCGCTGTCGCCGCCGTGCCGACCGGTCGAGGCAGGCGCAGCCGGGTCGTCGCCGGCCGGCGGTTCGTTGCGATCGGTCATCAGACCTCGAGGAGCTCGGCTTCTTTGTGCCTGACCAGGTCGTCCACGGCCGCCACGTACTTGTCGGTCATCTTCTGCAGCTCCGCCTCGGCGCGGTGGGCGTCGTCCTCGCCGACGCCGCTCTCCTTGTCCTTGACCAGCTTGCCGAAGGTGTCGTTGGCGTGCCGGCGCACCGCCCGGATGGAGACCTTGGCGTCCTCGCCCTTGCCCTTGGCGACCTTGACCAGCTCCCGGCGGCGCTCCTCGGTGAGCTGCGGGAAGATCACCCGGATCAGGTTGCCGTCGTTGCTCGGGTTCACACCCAGATCGCTGTTGCGGATGGCCTTCTCGATCACCTGCAGCTGGCTGCCGTCATAGGGCTTGATGACGGCCATCCGGGCCTCGGGGGTGCTCACCGAGGCCAGCTGGGGCAGCGGGGTCATGGCGCCGTAGTACTCGACGTTGATCCGGGCGAAGCTGCTCGCAGCCGCCCGTCCGGTCCGGAGGCTGGTCAGGTCATCGCGCAGCACGGTGACCGCCTTCTCCATCTTCTCCTCGGCTTCGAAGAGGGTCTCCTCGATCACGTCAGTCTCCTGGTTCTAGCGTCTGCGGCCGGGGACGGCCGGGTGAGATGTCAGGCCTCGGGGCCGACCAGCGTGCCGATCTTCTCGCCACGGATCACCCGTGCGATGTTGCCATCGGCAAGATCGAACACCACGATCGGCATCCCATTGTCCCGGCACAGGCTGAACGCGGTGGCATCGGCGACCTGCAGGCCGCGGTTGAGCACCTCGTCGTAGCTGATGGTGTCGAACTTGACGGCGTGCGGGCTGGTCCGGGGGTCGGCGTCGTACACCCCGTCCACCCCGCTCTTGCCCATCAGCAGCACGTTGCACCCGATCTCCAGCGCGCGCTGGGCGGCGGCGGTGTCGGTGGAGAAGTAGGGCATGCCGGCGCCGGCGCCGAAGATCACGACGCGGCCCTTCTCCAGGTGCCGCTCGGCGCGGCGGGGCACGTACGGCTCGGCGACCTGGCCCATCGTGATCGCGGTCTGGACCCGGGTCGGCACGCCGGCCTTCTCCAGGAAGTCCTGCAGCGCCAGGCAGTTCATCACGGTGCCCAGCATGCCCATGTAGTCGGCGCGGTCGCGGTCCATGCCGCGCTGGCTCAGCTCGGCGCCGCGGAAGAAGTTGCCGCCGCCGACCACCACCGCGACCTGGGTGCCGCCCTCGTTGACCTCGCCGATCTGCCGGGCGATCGAGGCCACCACGTCCGGGTCGACGCCGACCTCGCCGCCGCCGAAGACCTGCCCGGACAGCTTCAGCATCACCCGGCGGTACGGGGTGCGCTCAGGCTGGCGGGCGGCGGCGGACGGCGCGGAGTCCTGGGGCAGCGACGACAGAAGGGCCGCCTGTCCGGTCTCGGTCATGGCGGCCCCTCTCCTCGTTCTTGCGTTCCCTACGATCCTGCCTCATCGCGGCCCGAATGGCGGACAACGGCTCGGACGGATCCAGGCTGGCTCAGGCTGCGCCGACCTCGAACCGGGCGAAGCCGAGCAGCTTCACGCCGGCCTCGTCCATCATCGCCTTGACGGTCTTCTTGTTGTCCTGGACGGCCGACTGCTCGAGCAGCACGCCACCCTCGGACTTGAAGAAGCCGTTCAGCCGGCCCTCGACGATCTTGGGCAGCGCGGCCTCGGGCTTGCCCTCCTCGCGGGCGGTGGCCTCGGCGATCCGCTTCTCGTTCTCGACGGTCTCGCTCGGCACGTCCTCGCGGGTCAGGAACTGCGCCTTCAGCGCCGCGACCTGCATCGCAGCGGCACGGGCGGCGGTGACGTCGTCACCCTCGAAGGCGACCAGCACGCCGACCTGCGGGGGCAGGTCGCTGGACTTGCGGTGCAGGTAGGTCGCGACCTTGCCCTCGAGCTTGACCGCGCGGCGCAGCTCGATCTTCTCGCCGATGACGGCGTTGAGGGCCTCGATGTTCTCCGCGACGGTCTTGCCGTCGACCAGCTTCTCGTTCAGCAGCGACTGCGCGTCGGTGGCCGAGGACCCGACGAAGTGGGCGACGATGTCGCCGGCCAGCGACTGGAACTGCTCGTTCTTGGCCACGAAGTCGGTCTCGCAGGCGAGCTCGATCATCGCGTTCTCGGCGGCGGCGACCAGGCCGTTGCTGGTCTCGCGCTCGGCGCCGCGCTTGGCGGCCTTGCCGGCGCCCTTGATCCGCAGCTCTTCCACGGCCTTGTCGAAGTCGCCGTCAGCGGCTTCGAGGGCCTTCTTCGCGTCCATCATCCCGGCGCCGGTGGCATCCCGGAGCTTCTTCACGTCGGCGGCAGTGATTGCCATGGGGTATGTGTCCCGTCTCTCGTCTTCAGATCTCAGGCTTCAGATCTCAGTCTTCGGATCTCAGGTGGTGGCAGGCCCTCCCATGGCGAGGGCGTCCGATCTCATCGAGACGGACGCCCTCCCGGCGGGTTGCCTGCTCAGGCAGTCGCTGTCAGGAAGCGGTGGCGCCGTCGGCCGGAGCCTCGGTCGCCGGGTCGGCCTGGGCAGCGGTGTCGGCTGCTGCGGGAGCCTCGGCAGCGGACGCTTCGGCGGCGGGTGCGTCCGTGGCGGGTGCGTCCGTGGCGGCGGGTGCTTCCGTGGCGGCGGGCGCTTCGGCAGCGGTAGCTGCGGGAGCGTCCGTGGCGGGAGCCTCGGTGGCAGCTGCGGGCGTCACGTCCGGCGTCTGGGTCGGCTTGAGCAGCTCCTTCTCCCAGTCGGCCAGCGGCTCGTCGGCGGCGAGCACACCGGGCTCCGGCTTCTCGTCGCGGCCGGCGTTGGCGGCCAGGCCCGCGCGCTGCATCAAACCCTCGGCGACCGCGTCGGCGATCACCCGGGTCAGCAGGCCGGCGCTGCGGATGGCGTCATCGTTGCCCGGGATCTTGTAGTCGACCTCGTCCGGGTCGCAGTTGGTGTCCAGTATCGCGATGACCGGGATGTTGAGCTTGTGGGCCTCGGCGACCGCCAGGTGCTCCTTCTTGGTGTCGACGATCCAGACCGCGCTCGGGGTCTTGGTCATCTCGCGGATGCCGCCGAGGGTGCGCTCGAGCTTGACCTTCTCGCGGGTCAGGATGAGCTGCTCCTTCTTGGTGGCAGTGCCCTCCCAGCCGTTCTCCTCCATCGCCTCGAGTTCCTTCAGGCGCTGCAGCCGCTTGTAGACGGTGGAGAAGTTGGTGAGCATGCCGCCCAGCCAGCGCTGGTTGACATAGGGCATGCCGACCCGGGTGGACTGCTCGGCGATCGCTTCCTGCGCCTGCTTCTTGGTGCCGATGAACAGGACGGTGCCGCCGTGGGCCACCGTCTCCTTCACGAACTCGTACGCGCGATCGATGTAGCCGATCGTCTGCTGCAGGTCGATGATGTAGATGCCGTTGCGCTCGGTGAAGATGAATCGCTTCATCTTGGGGTTCCAGCGCCGGGTCTGGTGCCCGAAGTGGACCCCGGAGTCGAGCAGGTTCTTCATGGTGACGACGGCCATGGGGCGCGCGTCCTCCTTGCGTTCGTGCGCGGGCACCCTCGACGGGCGGCCACGCTGCCTCGGTTGTCGTGATCGGACCGGATGGTCGATCACCCTGGTGCCGGATGTCGCGGCCAGCGCCGGCTGGTGAGAGCCGGACCGAAGTTGGCCGCTGCCTGCTGGTGGATCGGCAGGCGGGCACGCGAAGTCACCCGGCTTGCACCGGGCGCATGGCAAGTGTAGCGCCGCCTGCCCCTCCACCGGAAATGAGCCCCGGCCGGCGATCGCGCCCGGGCCTGGCAGGAGGTCTTTCAGCGGGAACTGGCAGTTACCCGTCTGTTTATGCGGTCCGGACGGTGTGAGCCTGAAGAAACCATTTCCGCAGAGAAGGATTACCCATGCGATTGTCTTTCCCCCGAGCGCCTGGACGAGGTGTCATCGGCGGCCTCGTCACGGCCTCGATCCTGGTCCTGACGCTGGCACAACCGGTGGCGGCCTCGCCGCACACCGACCACCGCGCTGGACGCAACCCCCAAGGACCGGTCAAGAAGGTTGAGAGCGGCACAGCTGCCCTGACCACCGTCGGCATCAGCCGCGACACCATCTACAACCGGGCGCAGTACTGGGTAAGCCAGAACGTCCCCTACAGCCAATTCGCCTACGCCAATGCCAACTCGGCCCCCGTCGGGCCCTACCGGACGGATTGCTCAGGCTTCATATCGATGGCCTGGGGCCTGGACAGCTCCCTGAACACCGGGTCCTTGCCCAGCGTCAGCACCGCGATCACCAAGGAACAGCTGCAGAAGGGCGACGTGCTGAACTATCACAGCACCCAGGATCCGGTGAACGGCTCGCACGTCGTCATGTTCGTCAGCTGGGCGAACACCGCGCACACCGCCTACACCGTAGCCGAGGAGGCGGGCAGCACCGGCGCCGTCCAGCGCACGATCAGCTATCCGTACGACCAGTCCATGGACGGGTCGGCGAGCTGGGTTCCCTACCGGTACAACGGCGTCGCGGCGGGTTCGGGCGGCTCATCGGCGCTCGCTGAGGGAACGGAGGCGATGCTGGACAGCTCCGGGGTCATCCACCTGTTCTCCGTCAAGGCCGACAACCACCTCTGGCAGGCGATCTACACCAGCACCGGCTGGACCTGGCAGGATCTGGGCGCGGCGCTGACCGGCACTCCGGGGGTCACCTACCGAACCAGCACCGGACGCTATGACGTGTTCGCGACCGGCACCAACGGCCAGCTGTACCAGAACATGTACCAGAGCGGCGCCTGGTCGGGCTGGAACACCTTCGGCGACTTCCACAACGCCGGCTTCGCCGGTGGCGTGGAGGCCATGCTCGACGGCTCAGGCGTCATCCACCTGTTCGCCACCAAGACCGACAACCACATGTGGCACGCCATCTACACCAGCGCCGGCTGGACCTGGCAGGACCTCGGGGCGGCGGTGACCGGCACTCCTGGCGTCACCTACCGCAGCAGCACCGGTAGGTATGACGTGTTCGACAACGGCACCAACGGCAGCCTGTACCAGAACATCTACCAGAGCGGCGCCTGGTCGGGCTGGAACACCTTCGGCGACTACCACAACGCCGGCTTCTGAGGGCGGGGTCCCTGTGGACCTTGCCTGCCTTTGGCGAAGCTGATCGCTCAGTGAGCCACCTCGGGCGCTGATGCTGCACGCAGACCGCCACGACCGGCCCCGTTCCTGGGCCCGTCGTGGCGGTCTTGTGCACCGGGATCGCGTCTGTCCACAGCTTGCTCGGCGCCGAGCTATCGAAGGGCTGACGCGGGCAGGCTGCTGGCATGCGATTACTGGTACCGGTTATCGGGCTCGTGCTGTTCCTCGGCTCTGCGTCGTCCATCGCCGCGACAGCGGGGGTCTCGTCGGCTGTCGCCTCGTCAGCCGGGGTTTCGTCAGCGCGGGTCTCGTCAGCCGGGGTTTCGTCAGCGGGAGTCTCGTCAGCCGGGGTTTCGTCAGCGCGGGTCTCGTCAGCCGGGG
>NZ_DASVSG010000068.1:0-13851 GCF_036388195.1 Jatrophihabitans sp.
GCCGCTGCTGCCGCTGGCCGAGCGGCTGATCGCCCGGGGCGGCGAGGTGGAGATGATCGTGGGCGCGTCGCGGGCGGACCGGCTGTTCGGCGAGCTGCAGGCCAAGCGGCTGATCGGCAAGGTCACCGTGACCACCGAGGACGGCTCGGCCGGCCAGTTCGGGCGGGTCACCGATCCGTTGCCGTCGGCGATCGAGCGGCTGGGCGCGGAGATCGTCTACGCCTGCGGGCCGATGGGGATGCTGGCCGCGGTCGGCGAGGTGGCCCGGGCGCATGCCATTCCGGCGCAGGTAGCGGTGGAAGAGGCGATGGCCTGCGGGATCGGGGTGTGCATGACCTGCGTGCTGCCGGTCCGGGGCGCGGACGGGGTGTCGCGCTTCGTCCGCTCGTGCGTGGAGGGGCCGGTCTTCGAGGCCGGCCGGGTGCGCTGGGCCGATGTCGGGACGTTGCCGGCCGACCTGTACGGAGCCGATGGGATGGGACGGTAGATGGCTGACCTGCGAACCTCGCTGGGGCGGTTGCAGCTGCCCAACCCGGTGCTGACCGCGTCCGGCTGCGCCGCGGCGGGCAAGGAGCTGAGCCAGTTCTTCGACGTCGCCGAGCTCGGCGGCATCGTCACCAAGTCGATCATGCTGCGGCCGCGGTCGGGCCGGGCGACGCCCCGGATGGCCGAGACGCCGAGCGGGATGCTGAACTCGATCGGGCTGCAGGGCCCCGGCATCGACGCCTTCCTGGCGCACGACCTGCCCTGGCTGCACGAGCAGGGCGCCCGGGCGGTGGTGTCGATCGCCGGGCGGCACACCGACGAGTACGTGGCGCTGGCCAAGCGGCTCTACAACCACCCGGTGGACCTGATCGAGGTCAACATCTCCTGCCCCAACGTCGAGAGCCGCGGCCAGGTGTTCGCCTGCGACCCGATCGCGGCCGGCCGGGTCATCTCGGCCGTCCGGCGGGCGGCGCACCCCAACGTGCCGGTGTTCGCCAAGCTCTCGCCGGACGTGACCGACATCGGGCTGATCGCCCGGGCGGTGACCGACGCCGGCGCGGACGGGATCTCGCTGATCAACACCCTGCTGGGCATGGAGATCGACCTGGACACCCTGCAGCCGGCGCTCGGCGGGGTGACCGGTGGGCTGTCCGGGCCGGCGGTGCGTCCGGTGGCGCTGCGCTGCGTCTGGCAGGTGCACCAGGCGGTGCCGCACCTGCCGCTGCTCGGGATGGGCGGGATCATGACCGGCCAGGACGCGCTGCGGTTCCTGCTGGCCGGCGCGTCCGCGGTGTCGGTCGGCACCGCGGTGTTCCACGACCCGGGCGCGCCGATCCGGATCCTTCGCGAGCTGGACGCCGAGCTGGACGCCCGCGGGTTCGGCTCGGTGGCCGAGGCGATCGGGTTCGCGCACAAGGATGCCCAGCAACGAGCGGGGCTGCGCCCGATTCCGACGCAGCCGGTACCGGCGTGAGGTCGGGGGTCGACGTGAGCTCCAGCGCGGACCTGAGCGCCGGCGAACGCTCCGGCATGGACGCCAGCTTCGGAGAGCGGCTCAGCACCGCCCTGGACCGGCGCGGCTCGCTGTGCCTGGGCATCGATCCGCACAGCCAGCTGCTTGAGCAGTGGGGGCTGGCCGACGACCTGGCCTCGCTGGAGCGGTTCGCGCTGAGCTGCGTGGAGGCGTTCGGGGACCTGGCGCCGGTGATCAAGCCGCAGTCGGCCTTCTTCGAACGGTTCGGCTCGCGCGGCATCGCGGTGCTGGAGCAGACCATCGCCGCCGCGCGGGCGGCCGGCGCGCTGGTGCTGCTGGACGTCAAGCGCGGCGACATCGGCTCGACCATGGCCGCCTACGCCCAGGCCTACCTGGACCCGTCCTCGGACCTGGCGGTGGACGCGATCACGCTCAGCCCGTACCTCGGTGTCGGCGCGCTGGAACCGGCCTTCGAGCTGGCCGAGCGACACCGGGCCGGGGTGTTCGTGCTGGCCCTGACGTCGAACAAGGAAGGGCCGCAGGTGCAGCACGCGCGGCTGGCCGACGGCCGGACGGTGGCCCAGTCGGTGATCGACGAGCTGGCGTCGCGCAATGCCGGAATGGAGCCGCTCGGCTCGTACGGGGTGGTGGTGGGCGCCACGATCGGGGACTCGATCGCGCAGCTGGGCCAGCTGAACGGGCCGTTCCTGGTGCCGGGCATCGGCGCCCAGGGCGGCACCGCGGCCGACGTCCGGCGGATCTTCGGGGCGAACCTGCGCGCGGTGCTGCCGAGCGTGTCCAGGGAGGTGCTGCGGGCCGGTCCGTCGGTGCCGGCGTTGCGCGCCGCGGCCGAGCGGGCGGTCGAGGATTTCCTTTTCCTGCGCGGCTAGTTCTGCGACTACATTGCCACTAATCATTCATTGACCTCGATTCATCGGGTATGTCCGCTGGACTGTGGTCGGCTTGGGCTGCCCTCTCTGCAACGGCAGTGTTGTCGACATGCCGCTGCATCAAGCTCGCGGTCGATGGCGAGTGTCAGATGCTGAGCATCGCGCTAATGTTTGGGTGCTTTGCATCGTGGTGGACCGAGAGGATGCGACGTGCTAGTGCGATTGACCCAGTTGGCGGCGGCCGAGGGGATGTTGCGCGTCGGAGTATCGATAGAAGATGCGGGGATGGTTCCGACTCGGGTCGAGGCAGAGGCGCCGTTCTCGATGGAGCCCACGGATATAGAGCGCTTGCGCTGGTATCTGGAGGACTTCCTAGAATACCCGCTTGACCCGGCACCGGAGCTCGCTCACGGGGTTGAGCAACGGATGGTTGACGTCGGGACGGCGTTGTTCCGGGCAGTGTTTGACTCCAATGCCGACGCACGTGATCTGTGGGCGACGGTGCGCACTGGCCTGACACAGGCACGTCTTGAGGTGGTCTCGGACATGACCGGTGCTCCTGGTCTCCCGTGGGAACTGCTGCGCGATCCTAGAACGAATGTGGCCGTGGCGCTGCGGGCACGGACGTTCGTACGCGCTCAACACAATCCGGGGCAGCCGATGGTGCTGCCTGCGGCGGATCAACCGTCGCTGAGGGTGCTGCTGGTGATCTGCCGGCCGGGAGGCGCCGCGGATGTGCCGTTCCGGTCGGTCGCCTCGCATCTGCTCAGCCTCGCCCGAGACAACAGGCACCTGTTACGGCTGGACGTGCTGCGGCCGCCGACCTTCGCGGCGCTCGGCCGTGTGTTGCGCGCGGCGGCCCAGGCGGGCCGGCCCTATCACGTGGTGCATTTCGATGGGCACGGTGCCTATCTCGACCCTTCCCAGGTCGACTTCGCGGCCAGCGGTGGCACGGCCGGCGGGCGAGGGCTGAACCCAGCGCGGTACTCGATGCTGTCCCCGGCGCGACCAGGATCGCATGGCTACTTGCTATTCGAGGACCGGACAGCAGCGGCCAACGAGCAATTAGTAGATGGGCCGAAACTTGGCGCACTGCTGGCCGAAACCGGTGTGTCGGTGCTGGTGTTGAACGCTTGTCGGTCAGCGCACGCCGAAGCCCCGACCGAACCGAAACCTGACGACCCTGCCACGGCCGATGTGCATAGCCGAGTCCGTGCCTACGGCTCACTGGCGCAGGAGGTGGTCGACGCCGGTGTGCCAGGTGTCGTGGCGATGCGCTACAACGTGTGGGTCGTGACCGCTGCACAGTTCGTCGCCGAACTTTATACTGCGCTGCTGAACGGTCAGTCGCTGGGTGAGGCGGTCAGCACTGGCCGGAAACACCTGGCCGAGCAACCCAACCGAGCGATCGCGTTCGAGCCGATACCGCTGCAGGACTGGATGGTGCCGGTGGTCTATGAGGCCGCACCGCTGGCCTTATTCGCTCGGTCGACCACCACGCTGAGCCTGGCCGCCGAGGAAGCGGGCGTAAATGAACGTCTGGTCGGAATACCGGACCGGCCGGATGTGGGATTCATCGGCCGCGATGAGACGTTGCTTGCTTTGGACCGAGCCTTCGATAGCCAGCAGATCGTGCTACTACACGCGTTCGCTGGCAGTGGCAAGACCAGTACGGCAGCGGAGTTCAGCCGCTGGTATGCCGACACCGGTGGGCTGGGCGGCAGTGACGGTGAGACAGCCGGGCTGGTGTTGTTTACTCCGTTCGAGCACCATCTGCCGCTGCCCAAGGTACTGGACCGGCTCAGCGAAGCGTGTCAGCCCTTGTTGGAGGCGAATGGCATCGAATGGCTAACACTGAATGACCTGCAGCGGCGTGGCATCGCAATGCAGGTACTCACGGCGGTGCCGATGCTGTGGGTATGGGACAATGTGGAACCGGTAGCTGGGTTTCCCGCTGGTACCGCCTCGGCGTGGAGCCCCGATGAGCAACGCGAACTGCTGCAGTTCCTCCGTGACCTGCGATCTACCAAGGCCAAGGTCCTACTTACCTCCCGCCGAGACGAGCATGACTGGCTTGGGGACCTGCCAGTCCGAGTGCGGCTACCACCGATGCCGATGCGAGAACGGGTACAGATGGCTGCCAAGATCGTTGAGCGGTATCCCCCCCACCGCATCACCGAGGTTGAAGACTGGCGGCCGCTGCTGCGCTACACCGCCGGCAACCCGCTCACCCTCACCATCCTCGTCGGCCAAGCCGTCCGGCAGGGGCTGACCAGTCGGGAGCAGATCGACCATTTCATCGCCCGATTGCGCGCGGGCGAGGCCGACCTTGATGAGGATGACAAACAGGGCCGCGACAGATCATTGGCAGCATCGCTAGGCTACGGCCTCGACGAGTCGTTTAGCGACACTGACCGGGCCCGACTTGCTCTGCTGCACCTATTCCACGACCATGTGGACGCCGATGCGCTCGCCGCAATGGGCACGATCCGCGACGCCGAATCCGAGAGTCAGCCCGCACCCGGAAATCCGACCTTGGTGCCGGAGCTGGCCGGCCTCCCCCGCGATCAGGTGATCATATTGCTCGACCGGGCAGCCGAGATCGGCCTGCTCACAGCCATCGGTAGCGGCTACTACAGGGTGCACCCGGCGCTGCCTTGGTACTTCCACAGGCTCTTTACCCACCATTATGGTGTACCGACGTCGCCGCGAGCGCTTGCGGCTGCCCGCGCCTACACCGAAGCTCTCAGCGGCCTTGGCGCTTTTTACCACAATGTCATCGTGGAGGGCCAGCGTGGGTTTGTACGCAACCTGGCCGCAGAAGAAGCGAACCTATTGCACGCCCGCGCCCTGGCCCGATCCCACCATTGGTGGAGCCATGTCATGGGAGCAATGCACGGACTAAAGGAGCTCTACGAGTACGCCGGGCGGAGCGTGGAATGGGCCCGCTTGGTCGACGAACTCACCGCCGATCTGACCGACCCCGTCACCGATCAGCCCCGGTCTGGCCTGGAATACGAATGGAGTATTCACACCACCTATCGCGTTCAACTTGCCCGGCAAGCCCGGAACTGGAAGCTGGTCCAACGTTTGCATGAGCTGGTTCTCGCCTGGGACCGGCAAAACGCCGCCGACGCTCTAAATCAACCATCCGACCAACTTGATGACAGCGCCCGGAACCTAATCCGCAACCTCGCTATTGACCTCCACCAACTAGGTCAAGCTTTACGCGAGCAAAATATTTCGACTTGTATTTCCGCCTATGACGAAGCCATGGAGCTGGCCAGGCGGATCGGTGACTCGCAGCTTGAAGCGGTCATCCTCTTCACCATCGGCACCGCGTACATAGTACTTGCCGAGCTGCGAGACCTAGACCACGCGGAGCAGGCCTACCAAGATAGCCTAATCCTCCGCAGTACCGATGATGTGCTCAGTCGTGCGAAATGCATTGGTCAGCTCGGAAGGGTCGCCCAGTATCGTTACGAAGAAGCCCTTCAGTCTGGCGAGCCGGCCGATGTCCAGCTTCGACACTTGAACGCCGCACTTAGCCATTTCCGGAAGGCTTTAGACATGCTGCCCCCAGACGCCGTGGGGTTACTGTTCGTGGCACATGGCCAGATTGGCTCAGCTTATGCTGAGGGTTCACGATTTGACAGTAGCCTAATCAATACAGCGCTTTTTCATTATCGCCTCTCCACCCAATACGCGATCGACGCCGGCAGCCGCTACGACGCCGGGGGCAGCCGTCAATCCGCCGCCCTTCTCCTCGCTCGGCACAGAGACAGCGCCGAGGCGCTGCCCTGGGCTAAGGCCGCGCTCGCCGACTTCGACGCGGTTGGCATTGGCGCAAAACAGAATGCCGAGGAGGTTCGCCGACTGATCGCCGCCCTGGAAGCACCTGACTCGGATCAGCAACCCCGAAGCTAACTAGCTCGCGGCCAACCGTCAGCCGCGCCTGCACATCACTGCGTCAGCTTCGGTGCCACTCGGCCCCTTTCCAAGCGGTAGTGACGCTGTACACCGTCGGCCCGGCACCGTTATCAAGAGCTCTACGGTCTCGTACTCACGGACGCTGTATGCCGGGACGGTGACGGACGTAGTTGCGGTACCCGACGCGTGTGCCACAGCACTAGCAATCATGGTCCGGCCACCCGGGCCCACTCCGGTGATTTCGACGCGCATCCAACGGCCAGGCGCCAGGCCGCTGATCTCGGCGCGCATCCCCATCTGCACGTCGCCGCCTGTCCGCCCAACCTGCAGCACGACGAGGGGGTCTGCCGAAGAGGAGGCGAGCAGCGTGGTAATCGCGGCAGCCGCGGCGATCATCACAGCCAACAGCAGTAACGCTCCCGCGGCCACTACGAGGTAAGCTCGCCTGAACTGGCGTCGGAACCATCGCTCTACCTCGAGCAAGTCACCCGGCGCCAGCGAAGCATTGAACCGCAGCAGCACTGAGCCCATAGCTAAGACCACCGCCCCCACCGCAACGCACACTGCGGAGACGGCTAGCGCTCGAGCCACCGGCGGCAATAAGAAGCCGGCCGGCGCGATCAAGCCTAGGCCAGCCAGCACAGTTCCGACGAGCGTCACACTGCCCACGACCTGTTTGGCCTTGTCTTCGACCCGTGCCAGTGACTTGTCCGGCGTCAAGGTCGCGGCAGCGTCCTTCCAAAGCCGGTCGCGCGCGGTGATGCGGCCACCCGTCCCGGCCGCTGGTGTATTGGCACCGGTCATGACCGGTGCCCCGAGTCAACTGATGATCTGTCCGGAGCAGGCCACATCATGAGGCTTTTCACCTCCCGAGCAGCTCACCACGACCCGAAACTTCTTTGGTCGCTTCACATTGAACGCAGCCGGGATCTGCGCCTCTAACTCTTCCTGGACAAGCTGAGTCAGATCCGACTGATCCTCACCGCACTGAAACACCGTAGGCATTGTGCGCATCAGTATCACTCCGCAGCATCGAAAGGTTCACCGACCGGGTACATGGCAGAGCGATGGTCCCGGAACGCGCCCAGCTGAGGCAAGAGGCGCGCGTAACGCTCTGCCGCTGTCTAACCTGCTGCTTCAGTGGTGAACCTGGGTCGGTGGCTGAAAATCAGGTCCCGATCCAGCCTGGCCCAGAGTGGTTGGCAGCATCTCCTTCGCCCTCTTCGTGCTGGGCCTGGTGGTGCTGCTGGCTCCGGTCGCACATCGCTTGCTAGGGCGGCGCCGGCCGCGAGCTCGGTTCAGCTGTCCATGATCGCAGTCGATGAGCCAGCCCGAGCTGGCGGCGGTACCGTGGCGAGCATGCCGGAGATCCCTCGGCTCAGCGCGGAGCAGCGGGCCGATGCGCTGGCAGCCGCTGCCGCCGCCCGGACGGCTCGGGCGCAGGCCAGGGCCGAGCTCAAGGCCGGACGGCTGAGCCTCGCCGAGCTGCTGGACCGGGCCGACGCCGATGAGCAGCTGGCCTCGATGCGGGTCACCGCGCTGGTGGCCGCGCTGCCCGGTTACGGCAAGGTGCGGGCCGCGGCGCTGCTGAGCGAGCTGCGGATCGCCGAATCCCGCCGGTTGCGCGGATTAGGGCCCCATCAGCGCGCCGCGTTACTCCAGCGAATCACGCAGACGGCACAATCGCGGTCATGACCCGACCAGCTGCGGACGCCATGGTTACCCCCGCCCGACTCACCGTGCTGTCCGGGCCGTCCGGGGTGGGCAAGGGAACCGTGGTGGCCGAGGTGCGCCGGCTGTTCCCGCACGTGTGGGTCTCGATCTCGTGCACGACCCGCAAGCCCCGTCCGGGCGAGGTGGACGGGGTGCAGTACCACTTCGTCAGCGACGCCCAGTTCGACGAGCTGATCGCCACCGACCGGCTGCTGGAGTACGCCACCTTCGCCGGCCGCCGCTACGGCACGCCCCGCAAGCCGGTCGAGCAGCACCTGGCCGCCGGCCGGCCCACCCTGCTGGAGATCGAGCTGCAGGGCGCCCGCCAGATCCGGGAGCGGATGCCCGACGCCCAGTTCGTGTTCCTGGCGCCGCCGTCGGAGAGGGAGCTGCGCGACCGGTTGGCCGGCCGGGGCACCGAGACCGACGACATGATCGAGGCCAGGCTGCTGCAGGCCCGCGCGGAGCTCGACGCCCGTACCGAGTTCGACGTCGTGGTGATCAACGACGACGTCGAGCGGGCCGCCGCCGAAGTGGTGTCGCTGCTCTCCGCCGTCGTCTCCTGAAGCGCGCGCGGGGACAACCCGAAGGCTCAGTCGACCTGCTTGGTGGCCGCGACCAGCGAGGCGAGTCCCTTCTTGGCGTCGCTGAACAGCATGCTGGTCTTGGGGTCGCTGTAGAGCTCGTTGTCGATGCCGGCGTAGCCCGAGGCCATCGAGCGCTTGACCACGATGATGCTGCGGGCGTGGTCGACGTCCAGGATCGGCATGCCTGACACGGCGTTTCCGGCACGACGGGCGGCCGGGTTGGTGACGTCGTTGGCGCCGATGATCAGGGCCACGTCGGTCCGGTCGAACTCCGGGTTGACGTCCTCCATCTCGCGCAGCTGGTCATAGGGGACGTTGGCCTCGGCCAGCAGGACGTTCATGTGCCCGGGCATCCGGCCGGCCACCGGATGGATCGCGTAGGACACCTCGATGCCCCGGCTCTCCAGCAGCTCGCCGAGCTCGCGCACCTCGTGCTGCGCCTGCGCCGCGGCCAGGCCGTAGCCGGGCACCACGATCACCTTGCTGGCATAGGCCAATTGCAGCGCGGCGTCGTCGATGGCGATCGACTTGACCGAGCCGCCACCGCCCGGTCCGACGTCGACGCCGGTCGCGCCGGTGCCGAAACCGCCGGCCATGATGCTGAGCACCGAACGGTTCATCGCATCGGCCATCAGCTTGGTGAGGATGCCGCCGGAGGCGCCCACCAGCGCGCCGGCGATGGTCAGGGTGGCGTTCTCCAGCACGAAGCCGGCCATCGCCACCGCGGTCCCGGTGAAGGCGTTGAGCAGCGAGATGACCACCGGCATGTCCGCGCCGCCGATCGGCAACACCATGCCGATGCCCAGCCCCAGCGCGGCGACCAGCACCAGGCCCAGCAGCCAGGGGTTGTCCACTCCGGCGATCACCGCGATCCCGGCGCCTATCGCGATCAGGGCCAACACCGCCGACACCAGCCGCGAGCCGGG
Organism: Jatrophihabitans sp.; assembly: GCF_036388195.1. Classification (GTDB taxonomy): domain Bacteria; phylum Actinomycetota; class Actinomycetes; order Mycobacteriales; family Jatrophihabitantaceae; genus Jatrophihabitans_A. The sequence continues at coordinate 9,506 of NZ_DASVSG010000068.1, forward strand.
GAAGTTGACCGGCTGGCTCCAGTAGCCCTGCAGCTTCGCCGCCGCGATCAGCGAGCCGGAGAAGGTCACCCCGCCGATCAGCACATCGAGCACCCCGGCGATCGCGATGCCTGCCGAGACGTGGCTGTCGTGCTGGTAGTCGGCCAGCGCGATCAGCGCCGCCGCGCCGCCGCCGACGGCGTTGAACAGGCTGACCAGCTGCGGCATCTGGGTCATCGCCACGGCCCGCGCGGAGTACAGCCCGGCGCCCGAGCCGATCAGGGCGCCGCAGATCAGCACCAGCCAGCGAGTGCCGTTCATGTTGCCGGCGTCGGACACCGACACCAGCACCGCGACGATCGCGACCAACATGCCGAAGGCCGACAGCTGGTTGCCGCGCCGGGCCGTGGCGGGGGAGTTCATCATGTGCAGGCCGAGGACGAAGGCCACCGCGCCGAACAGCGAGGCCAGCCGGACGCCGGTATCCACATTCATGCTGCTTCACCGCTCTTCGCGCGAGCGCTCATCGGCGCATTCGCTCCGCTCCAATAGTCAGTTCGGTCCGCGCCTCGCTCGTTCCTCGCTCGATGCTCCCTCACTCGAACTCGTGCCTCGCTGCGATGCTCGCTCATGCGGACTCAGCCTTCTTCGCGTGCGCGCCGACTGCCTTCGGGCCACTTCCTGGCACCGGGCGTTTACGGAACATCTGCAGCATCCGGTCGGTGACCGCATAGCCGCCCACCACGTTGGCCGCGCCGAAGGCCGCCGCCACGAAGGTCAGGACGTAGCCGAACGGCCCGTCGACGAACGAGGCCAGGATCACCACGCCGACCAGCACCACGCCGTGGATGGAGTTGGCGCCCGACATCAGCGGGGTGTGCAGCGTGGCCGGCACCTTGCTGATCACCTCGAAGCCCACCAGCAGCGCGAGCACGAAGATGGTCAGGTTGCCGACGAATCCCTGGGTCATGACAGCCGCCCTTCACTGGAGCCGACGCCGGCGGCCGGCGCACACAACGCAGCCACCGCGGGGGACACGATCTGGCCGCCGTGGCTGATCACCACGCCACGCTGGATCTCATCGTCGAGGTCGATCGTGAGCGCGCCGTCGCGGACGAGGTGGATCACGAGCGCGGAGATGTTGCGCGACAACGCCTGCGAGGCGCTGGTCGCCATCCGGGCCGGCAGGTTGGTCGCCCCGATCACCCGGACGCCGTTGCTGGTGAGCACCGTCTCGCCGGGGACCGAGCCCTCCACGTTGCCGCCGAGCCGGCTGGCGGCCAGGTCTACCAGCACCGAGCCTGGCCGCATCCGCGCCACCGTGGCGGCGGTCACCAGCACCGGCGGGGTCCGGCCGGGCACCTGCGCGGTGGTGATCACGATGTCGTGCCGGGCGATGTGCTCGGCCAGCTCCTGCTGCTGCGCCTGGCGCTCCTCGGCGGTGAGCTCCCGGGCGTAGCCGCCCTCGCCGGCCGCGGCGATGCCCGCTTCGAGCTCCACGAACTTCGCCCCGAGGGACTTGACCTCCTCGCGGGCGGCCGGCCGCACGTCGTAGCCGCTGACCACCGCGCCCAGCCGGCGGGCGGTGCCGATCGCCTGCAGCCCGGCGACGCCGGCGCCCAGCACCAGCACCGCGGCCGGCTTGGAGGTGCCGGCCGCGGTCATCAGCAGCGGGAAGAACCGGTCGTAGTGCTCGGCGGCCACCAGCACCGCCTTGTAGCCGGCGACGCTGGCCTGCGAGCTCAGGGCGTCCATCGACTGGGCCCTGGTCAGCGTCCGCGGCAGCCCGTCCAGGCTGATCATGGTGACGCCGCGCCCGGTCAGGGCCATGACCAGCTCGGGGTTGGTCAGCGGCGCCAGCAGCCCCAGGTAGGCCTGGCCGGACCGCAGCGCGCCCAGGACGTCCTCGGCTGGCGGTCCTACCGACAGCACCAGGTCGGCCTCGGCGACCAGCTCCGACCGGCCCAGCAGCCGGGCGCCGGCGGTTTGGTAGGCCTCGTCGTCGAACCAGGCAGCGGCGCCGGCGCCGGTCTCGACCAGCACTTCGGCGCCTACCGCCCGCAGCCGCTTCACCCCGTCCGGGTCGAGCGCGACCCGCCGCTCAGAAGCGGCCGTCTCTTTCACCACCGCGATCCGCAGGGTGCTCATCCGGCGTGCCTTTCGGTTTCAGGTTCGGTTGGGTGTGCTTACAGGACGGCTTCGGCCGCCTGCCGTCGAACCGGGGCGTCCCGGTCAACATCGCAGAACAGTAGCGGGTCGCCGTACCGATACTCGTGACCTTGCGCACAGGTGCTCCACCGTGCCTGACGACAGCTGCCGGGGATGCGCGCCGGATTGGTAGTATTGGCTCGGTGTGCGCGGCGTTCAGGTCGCCGACTGCCCTGAGCCAGGATCCGATGGCCCGGCCGCGCACGAGATTTTCCGAGAAGAATTCGAGGCTAGCGTGACCGCACCCGTGCCTGCTCCCGAAGGCATCACCAACCCGCCCATCGACGAGCTGCTCGACCGTACCGGCTCCAAGTACGCCCTGGTCATCGTGGCCGCCAAGCGCGCCCGCCAGATCAACGCCTACTACAGCCAGCTCGGCGAGGGGCTGCTGGAGTACGTCGGCCCGATGGTCGAGACCGCCCCGCAGGAGAAGGCGCTGTCGATCGCGCTGCGCGAGATCAACTCCGACCTGATCGAGTTCAAGCCGTCCGAGGCCTAGGCCAGGCAGCGCGCTCCGTGGCTGAGTCGACCACTGAACCGGTGCGGCCGGCCGGCCGGATCGTCCTGGGGGTTTCCGGTGGCATTGCCGCGTACAAGGCGGCGGAGCTGCTGCGCCGGCTGACCGAGGCCGGCCACGACGTCACGGTGGTCCCCACCGAGTCCGCGCTGCGGTTCGTCGGCGAGCCCACCTGGGCGGCGCTGTCGCACAACCCGGTGGCTGCCGATGTGTGGACCGGCGCCGAGCAGGTGCCGCACGTCCGGCTGGGCCGGCACGCCGACCTGGTCGTGGTGGCGCCGGCGACCGCCGACCTGATGGCCAAGGCCGCCCACGGGATGGCCGACGACCTGCTCACCAACACCCTGCTGACCGCCCGGTGCCCGGTGCTGTTCGCCCCCGCGATGCACACCGAGATGTGGCTGCACCCGGCCACCGTCGCCAACGTCGCCACCCTGCGCAGCCGTGGCGCGACGGTGCTGGAGCCCGCCTACGGCCGGTTGACCGGCACCGATACCGGCCAGGGCCGGCTGCCCGAGCCCGCCGAGATCGCCCGGCTGGCCGAGCTGCTGCTGCGCCGGCCGGACGCACTGCCGCCGGACCTGGCAGGACGCCGGGTGCTGATCACCGCCGGCGGGACTCGGGAGGCGCTGGACCCGGTGCGGTTCCTGGGCAACCGGTCCTCGGGCAGGCAGGGCTTCGACCTGGCCACGGTCGCCGCCGCCCGTGGCGCCCAGGTGAGCCTGGTGGCCGCCAATGTGGAGCTGCCCAGCCCCGCGGGCAGCGAGGTGATCCGGGTCGGCAGCGCCGAGGAGCTGCGCGCCGCGACCCATGCCGCGGCCAAGGACGCCGATGTCGTCGTGATGGCCGCCGCGGTGGCCGACTTCCGGCCCGCGTCGCCGGCCGAGACCAAGATCAAGAGGACCGATGCCGCGCCGGCCCCGGTCGAGCTGATCAGCAATCCCGACATCCTCGCCGAGCTCGTCCAGGCGCGGGCCGCCGGGCGGCTGAGCGCCCCGGTGATCGTCGGCTTCGCGGCCGAGACCGGCGACCAGCACGCCGACGTGCTGACCCACGGCCGCGCCAAGCTCGCCCGCAAGGGCTGCGACCTGCTCGTCGTCAATGCCGTCTCCGACGGCCGGGCGTTCGGCCAGCCCGACAACGCGGCCGTCATCCTGGCCGCCACCGGCGGTGAGGTCGACATCCCGCTCGGCCCGAAGACCGTGCTGTCCGCCGCTCTTTGCGATGCGATCGCAGCACTGTTGCCTGAGTAGACTCCCCCTCGCCAACACACCCCCTAGGAGCATTTGTGAGCCGTCGCCGCCTCTTCACGTCGGAGTCCGTCACCGAGGGACATCCGGACAAGATCGCCGACCAGATCTCGGACGGAATCCTGGACGCGCTGCTGGCCGCGGACCCGGCCAGCCGGGTGGCGGTCGAGACGCTGATCACCACCGGCCAGGTGCACATCGCCGGGGAGGTCACCACGAACGCCTACGCCGACATCCCCTCGATCGTCCGCAAGACCATCCTCGGCATCGGCTACGACTCCTCCCGCAAGGGCTTCGACGGCGAGTCCTGCGGCGTGAGCGTGTCGATCGGCGCCCAGTCCGCCGACATCGCCCAGGGTGTGGACACCTCCTACGAGGCACGGGTCGAGGGC
>NZ_DASVSG010000069.1:0-15637 GCF_036388195.1 Jatrophihabitans sp.
GGCGGTCCGCCGGATCGAGAGCACCGGGCTCAAGCGCGGGCTGGCCGTGGCGATCGTGTTCATCGGCGTGCTGGGGTTCCTGACCGCCATGTGCCTGGCCGTCGTCCCCCCGCTGGTCTCCCAGACCGGGACCTTCCTGCACAACCTGCCGACCTACATCGACGACCTGCAGAAGAACCGCCGGATCGCGGATCTGGATCAGCGCTTCGGCGTGCTGGACTCGATCCAGAACCGGATCGAGGCCTCGGCCTTCCTGCAGCAGATGGCCGGCAACCTGCTGAGCGTCGGCACCACCGTCGCCACGACCATCTTCGAAGTGTTCACGCTGGCGATCCTGACCCTGTACTTCCTGGCCTACCTGCGCGACATCACCGCCTTCGCCTACCGGCTGACCCCCGCCTCACGCCGGCTGAAGGCCAGCCGCATCGGCGACAAGATCGTCGCCCAGATCGGCGCCTACGTCGTCGGCACCGTCGCCCTGGCCCTGCTGCGGGGCACCTTCACCCTGGTGTTCCTGTGGGCCGTCGGGGTGCCCTACCCGCTCGCGCTGGCCTTCATCGCGGCGCTGCTCGACCTGGCGCCGGTGGTCGGGACGGTGCTGGCCGCGGTGGTGGTCTCGACGGTCGTCCTGCTCGAATCGGTGCCCACCGGCATCGGGGTGATCGGTTTCTTCGTCGCCTACGAGGCCATCGCCCGGATGCTGTTCATCCCGCATCTGCTGGACCGCTCGGTGCGGATCACCCCGGCGGCAGCCCTGGTCGGCGCGCTGGTCGGCTATACCGTGCTCGGGTTGATCGGTTTCTTGATCTCGATCCCGCTGGTGGCCGTCATCACCCTGATCATGCGCGAGGTGGTGCTGCCCCGGCAGGCCAGCCGCTGACCTGCCGGAGTCGTCAGGCCGCTGACCTGTGCTCAGCTCCGAGCTGAACCGGCTGCTCAGCCGTAACGCGGCGCGTTCCGGCTGCGCTGCACGCCCGGGCTCCGCCGGTCCCGCGCGCTCCAGCAGGCGGTGTGCCAGTGCCGCCGGTCCGAGGCCTCCAGGTCATCGGCCGGCCAGGCCACCAGGTGGCCGACGCCGACGGGCAGCAGCTGATCGCATCCGGGGCACCGGTAGGGCCGGGCAGGAGCTGCCGAGGCGGCCCCCGAGACGGCCCGCACCCGGTACTCCACCCCTCGCCACCACTGCGCCTGCTCACCGGCGCCGGTCCGCTCCGGGCTGGCGGCGGGCTTGCGGGTCCCGTGCCGGGCGGGCAGGTTTCGACGGGGCACGGGCCCGAGTCTAATGACGGCTGCCGGCTCACCGGGCTGGTTGCCGGCTCACCGGGCTGGTTGCCGGCTCACCCGGGCTGGTTGCCGGCTCACCGAGCCGCGAGCGCCTGCACCACCCGGGACTGGCTGGGCCGCCCCAGCTGCTCGGCCATCCAGGCGCTGGTCCGGACCAGCTTGTCCAGGTCCACCCCGGTCTCGATGCCCAGCCCCGCCAGCTGCCACAGCAGGTCCTCGGTGGCCAGGTTGCCGGTCGCGCTCTCGGCGTACGGGCAGCCGCCCAGGCCGCCGGCTGAGGCATCGACGATCGAGACGCCTGCCTGCAGCGCGGCCAGGGTGTTGGCCAGCGCCTGGCCGTAGGTGTCGTGGAAGTGCACCGCGACGCTGCCCAGGTCCAGGCCGGCGTCGGCCAGCTGCCGCAGCAGCTCGCGCACCTGGCCCGGCGTGGCCACCCCGATGGTGTCGCCCAGGCTCAGCTCGGTGCAGCCCAGCGCCATCAGGCCGGTGGCCGCCCGCACCACCTGCGGCAGCGGCACCCGGCCCTCCCACGGGTCGCCGAAGCACATCGACAGGTAGCCCCGGACTCCCAAGCCGTTCTCCCGGGCGGTGGCCACCACCGGGGCGAACATCTCCATCGACTCGGCCATCGTCCGGTTGAGATTGCGCCGGGCGAAGGTCTCGGTGGCGCTGGCGAAGATCGCGATGTCGCTGACGCCGGCATCCAACGCCCGCGCCAGCCCCCGGGCGTTGGGCACCAGCACCGGGTAGCGGACGCCGGGACGCCGGTCCAGCCGGCTCAGCAGCTGCTCGGCGTCGGCCAGCTGCGGCACCCAGGACGGGTGGACGAAGCTGGTCACCTCGACCAGCTGGTGGCCGGCGTCCACCAGCCGTTCGATGAACTCGAGCTTGACCTCCAGGGGCACGATCGCCGACTCGTTCTGCAGGCCGTCCCGGGGGCCGACCTCGCAGATGGTGACCCGGGCAGGCAACTTCTCCAGTTCGACGACATCGGGCAGGCCGGCGGCGGCCATGGCATGGACCTCCTGACGTGGACGGGTGGTGTCTGGGCTCGGCGCGGGGGCGCTGAAAAGCCGGTGCTCAGGTGTACTCGCGGAAGCCCTTGCCGGTCTTGCGGCCCAGCCGGCCCGCGGTCACCAGATGCTCCAGCAGCGGCGCGGGGGCGAAGCCGGGCTCCCGGAACTCCTGGTAGAGCACTCGCTGGATCGCCAGCGCGACGTCCAGGCCCACCACGTCGAGCAGCTCGAACGGTCCCATGGGATAGCCGCAGCCGACCTTCATGGCCGAGTCGATGTCCTCGCTGGTGGCGTAGTGCGCCTGCAGCATCTTCACGGCGTCATTGAGGTACGGGAAGAGCAGGCCGTTGACGATGAAGCCGGCCCGGTCCCCGCAGCGCACCGGATGCTTGCCGAGCCGGTTGCACACCGCCAGCGCGGTCGCCTCGACGTCGGCGGCGGTGGCGACCGTGCTGACCACCTCGACCAGCGCCATCACCGTCGCCGGGTTGAAGAAGTGCAGGCCGATCACGTCGGCCTGCCGCGAGGTGGCCGCCGCGCACTCGATCACCGGCAGCGAGGACGTGGTGGTGGCCAGCACCGCGCCGGGCCGGCAGATCTCGTCGAGGTTGGCGAACAGCGCCTGCTTGACCGTGATCTCCTCGACGACCGCCTCCACGACCAGGTCCATCGACGCCAGGTCGTCCAGGCGGGGCGAGCCGGTCACCCGGGCCAGCGCCTCGTCGCGCTCCTCGGCGGTCAGCTTGCCCCGCTGCACGCCCTTCTCCAGCGACCGCCGCAGCTCACCCTCCACCGTCTCGACCTTCTGGGCGGACCGGGCGATGAAGTGCACGTCGTAGCCGGCCCGGGCGAACACCTCGACCATGCCGATCGCCATGGTGCCCGAGCCGACGATGCCGACCCGCTGGACCGGCCGGGCGGCGGAGGTGTCGGGCTGCTCGACCGGGGTGTGGGCATCGGCCACCACCTTCGGCGAGTCCGGCCCGTCGTAGGTGTAGAAGCCGCGGCCCACCTTGCGTCCGAGCAGGCCGGCCGTGATCATCTGCTTGAAGATCGGGGTCGGGGCGTGCAGCCGCTCGCGCGACTGCTTGTACATGGTGTCCAGGATCTCGTAGGCGGTGTCCAGGCCGATCAGGTCCAGCAGCGCCAGCGGGCCCATCGGCAGGCCGCAGCCCAGCTTCATCGCCGCGTCGATGTCCTCCCGGCTGGCATAGCGCTCGGAGTACATCGCCGCGGCGTGGTTGAGATAGCCGAACAGCAGCGCGTTGGCGATGAATCCGGCCCGGTCGCCGATCGTGACGTCGGTCTTGCCGAGCGAGGCCACGAACGCCTCGATGTCGGCGACGACGTCCGGCTCGGTGACGACGCTGCGCACCACCTCGACCAGCTTCATCACCGGGGCGGGGTTGAAGAAGTGGACGCCGATCACCTTGCCCGGACGCGAGGTCGCGACCGCGATCTCGGTGACCGACAGCGAGGAGGTGTTGGTCGCCAGGATGGTCTCCGGCCCGCAGATCTCGTCCAGGGCGGTGAAGATCGCGCGCTTGAGGTTCAGCTGCTCGGGCACCGCCTCGATCACCAGGTCGGCGTCGGCCAGCGCCTTCAGCTCGGTGTCGAAGGTGATCCGGGACAGCAGCTCGGCCTGCTCGGACTCGGCCAGCTTGCCGCGGGCCACCGCCCGGCCGGTGGAATGCTCGATGTGGCCCCGGCCGCGGGCCACCGATGCCTGGTCGCGATCGACCGCCACCACGCTCAGGCCGTTGCGGGCGAACACCTCCGCGATGCCCGCGCCCATGGTGCCGAGGCCCACCACGCCCACTCGGGTGAATTTCCGCGCCACTGCTGGTCTCCTCTAAGCGCTCGTCGGCCGCCGTCCGGCGGCACTGTACGGCTCGGGTCTGTCATGCGGATCGATCGTCCGGGCGATCGATCTGAATGACGGTCGAGCGGTGCTCCGCTGTCGGCTCACGGTAACCTCCCCGCCCGGCGGTTGGCATCGGGTGGGTGGGTGAAGTCTCATGCCTGCCGGCAGCCTCAGCGCCGTCCCCAGCGCAGCCGGGCCAACTGCTTGAGCTGGGCGATGGACTTGTCCGGGCGCTGGAAGGTGGCCACCTTGAGCGGGATGTCGAACAGCTGGGACGTGACCGCCCTGGACCGGGCGAACTCGCGCAGGCCGTCCGGGCCGTGGATCCGGCCGAAACCGGAGTCGCCGGCGCCGCCCCAGGGCAGCCCCGGCACCGAGGCGTAGGTCAGCACCGAGTTGATGCTCACCATGCCAGCGGTCAGCCGGCTGGCCAGCTGTCGGCCGTGCTTGCGGCTGAACACCGACGCGCCCAGGCCGTAGCTGCCCGAATTCGCCGCCTCGACCGCTTCATCGAGATCGGCGGCCTTGCTGATCACCACGGTCGGCCCGAAGGTCTCCTCGGTCATCGCTGCCTGCTCCGGGGGGACGTCGACCAGCACCACCGGCTCGACGTAGGGCGCCCGCACCGAGTCCGGACCGCCCACCAGGGCCCGGCCGCCGGCGCGCACCGCCTCGCTGATGTGCCGGGAGATCACCTCGAGCTGGCCGGGCATGGTGATCGCGCCGTAGTGCGCGCCCCCTCCGGCGCCGGCACCAGCCTGGCCGGTGCGGATGCCGGCTGCCAGCCTGGCGACCCGTTCGACGAAGTCGTCGTAGACGCCGGCCTCGACGTAGACCCGTTCCACTCCGGCGCAGGTCTGCCCGCCGTTGAACATCGAACCCCAGACGGCCTGCTCGGCAGCGCGCTCGAGGTCGGCGTCGGCGGCGACGATCATGGCGTCCTTGCCGCCGCACTCGATGACGCAGGGGGTCAGGGTGCGCGCGCAGCTGGCCATCACCTGCCGGCCGGTGGCCGCGGAGCCGGTGAAGGCGAGCTTGTCGACGCCCGCCTCGCAGAGCGCGGCTCCGGTCTGGCCGAACCCGGTGACCAGCTGCAGCACGGGTTGCTCGGGCACCACTCCCGCGAACGAGTCCACCAGCCAGTCGGCGACCGCCGGGGTGTGCTCGCTCGGCTTGAAGACCACCGCGTTGCCGGCGGCCAGGGCATAGGAGATGGAGCCCATCGGGGTGTGCACCGGGTAGTTCCACGGCCCGATCACGCCCACCACGCCGAACGGCAGGTACTCCAGGGTGGCCGAGTGGTTCACGGCCAGCAGCCCCGGGTTCACCCGCCGCCGGCGCAGCACCTTGCCGGCGTTGCGGGCGGCCCAGGCCAGGTGCGCGATCGCGATGGTCACCTCGACCACGGCGTCGTCCACCGGCTTGCCGTTCTCCTGTGCGATCAACGCAGCCAGCTCATCGGTGCGCCGCACCAGCTGCACCCGCCAGGCGTTCAGCCGGGCCCGGCGTCCGGCTTCGCCGAGTTCGACCCACCAGCCGGCCGCTGCCCTGGCCCGCTCGACGGCGGCGGCCACGTCCTCGGCGGTGTGGACGTCGAAGCTGGCCAGCACCTCGCCGGTGTCCGGACGCGTCGAGTCGAACCGCTGCCGGCCGTCGTGAGCAGCTGACGTCAAGTCGTGCGAGACCGCGGTCATACCCGGGAGGTTACTGGCCGGTAGAGGCCACCGCCACGCGCCGCAGCGCTACTAGAACAGCCGCGAGGACGGGTCGTCCACGCCGCGCAGCAGGTCGTAGTCCAGCACCAGGCAGTCGATGCCGCGGTCGGTGGCCAGGGTGCGGGCCTGCGGCTTGATCTCCTGGGCGGCGAAGACCCCGCGGACCGGAGCAATCAGCGGGTCGCGGTTGAGCAGCTCCAGGTAGCGGGTCAGCTGCTCGACCCCGTCGATGTCGCCGCGCCGCTTGATCTCCACCGCCACCGACACCCCCTGGGCATCGCGGGCCATGATGTCGACCGGCCCGATCGCGGTCGGGAACTCCCGCCGGACCAGCCGGTAGCCGGTGCCCAGGGTCTCGATGTGCTCGGCCAGCAGCGTCTGCAGATGGGCCTCGACGCCGTCCTTGACCAGGCCGGGATCGACACCGAGCGGGTGGCTGGAATCGTGCAGCACTTCCTCGATGGTGATCCGCAGCTGGTCGCCGGTCTTGTTGGTGACCGTCCACAGCGCGGCGCCGTCGGGCAGCTCGGACTCCACCAGGGTGCACGGCGGTGACATCCAGTTCAGCGGCTTGTAGGAGCCGCCGTCGGAGTGCACCAGCACCGAGCCGTCGGCCTTGACCATCAGCAACCTCGGCGCCATCGGCAGATGGGCGGTCAGCCGTCCGACGTAGTCGACCATGCAACGAGCAATCACCAGGCGCACCCGGGCAGCCTACCCAGCGCTCGGCAGCGACCCCGCTCAGCCGAGCCCGTTGGCCTCCCGGATGGCGTCCAGCACCCCGTCCAGCACCCGGGTCAGCTCGAAGTCCTTGGACGTGAAGACCCGGGCCACCCCCAGCTCCCGCAGCCGAGCCGCATCAAGATCGGGGATGATGCCGCCCACCACCAGCGGGACGTCGTCCAGCCCCGCCGCCCGCATGCCGTCCAGGACGTCCGGGACCACCGACAGGTGCGAGCCGGACAGCACCGAGAGCCCCACCACCGAGACGTCCTCCTCCACCGCCGACGCCACGATCTGGGCGGGGGTCAGCCGGATCCCGGAGTACACCACCTCGAAGCCGGCGTCCCGGGCCCGGACCGCGATCTGCTCCGCGCCGTTGGAGTGCCCGTCCAGACCGGGCTTGCCGACCAGGAACCGCAGCCGGCGGCCGAGCTCCTCGCCGACTGAGGTGACCCGGCAGCGCAGCGCGGCGAACGCCTCGTCCGTCTGGCCGGCGCCGCCAGAGCCCGATACCCCGGTGGGCGCCCGGTACTCGCCGAACACCTCGCGCAGCGCGCCGGCCCACTCACCGGTCGTGACGCCGGCCCGGGCGCAGCGCAGGGTGGCCGGCATCAGGTTGCCCGCCGTCGCCGCCACCGCCTTGAGCTGGTCCAGGCTGGCCGCGACCTCGGCGTGGTCCCGGCCGGCCCGCCAGGCCCGGACGGCTGCGACGGCGGCTTCCTCGACGCCGGGATCGATGGTCAGGATCGAGCCCTCGACATCGGCGGTCAGCGGGTTCGGCTCGGTCTCGGTGAACCGGTTCACCCCCACCACCACGTCCTCGCCGGTCTCCATCCGGCGCCGGCGCTCGGCCAGCGACGCGACCAGCGCCGACTTGAGGTACCCGGACTCGACCGCGGCCACCGCCCCGCCCAGCTCCAGCACCCGGGCGATCTCGGCGCGGGCGCCGTCGGCGATCTCGGCGACCTTCGCCTCGATCACCGGCGAGCCGTCGAAGATGTCCTCGTACTCCAGCAGGTCGGTCTCGTACGCCAGCACCTGCTGCATGCGCAGCGACCACTGCTGGTCCCACGGCCGGGGCAGGCCGAGCGCCTCGTTCCAGGCCGGCAGCTGCACGGCGCGGGCGCGGGCGTTCTTGGACAGCGTCACGCCGAGCATCTCCAGCAGGATCCGGGTCACGTTGTTCTCCGGCTGGGCCTCGGTCAGGCCGAGCGAGTTGACCTGGACGCCGTAGCGCAGCCGCCGCTGCTTCGGGTCGCCGACCCCGTACCGCTCGGCCGTGATCTCGTCCCACAGCCGGACGAACGCCCGCATCTTGCACAGCTCCTCGATGAAGCGGACCCCGGCGTTGACGAAGAACGAGATCCGCTGCACCACCTCCCCGAACCGCTCCGGGGCGATCTGGCCGGAGTCGCGGACCGAGTCCAGCACCGCGATCGCCGTGCACAGCGCGAACGACACCTCCTGCACCGGCGTCGCCCCGGCCTCCTGCAGGTGGTAGCTGCAGATGTTGATGGGGTTCCACTTCGGCACCTCGGCCACCGTGTAGGCGATCAGGTCGGTGGTCAGCCGCAGCGAGGGAGCCGGCGGGAAGATGAACGTCCCGCGCGAGAGGTACTCCTTGACGATGTCGTTCTGGATGGTGCCGGCCAGCCGCGCCCGGACCTCGGCCGGTTCCAGCCCCGCCGCCACGGCGTGCTCCTCGGCGAGGACCAGGTACAGCGCCAGCAGCCACATCGCCGGGGCGTTGATGGTCATCGACGTGTTCATCCGGTCAAGCGGGATGCCGTCGAACAGGGTTCGCAGGTCGCCGAGGTGGGCGATCGGCACGCCGACCTTGCCGACCTCGCCGCGCGCGAGCTCGGCGTCCGGGTCATAACCGGTCTGGGTGGGCAGGTCGAAGGCGACCGAGAGCCCGGTCTGGCCCTTCTCCAGGTTCCGCCGGTAGAGCGCGTTGGACTCCAGCGGGCTGGAGTGCCCGGCGTAGGTGCGCATCACCCACGGCGTGGTCCGCTCGGCCATCTGCGCTCCCGGGGCTCCTGGGGATTCGGCGACGGGCCGAGTCTGGCATGCGCGCTACCGGCGGGCAGGCCGATGTGGCTCACTTCGCACCGTGACCGTTGGCCGCATGGCGCCTCTCCGATCGTTGGCCGCCCAGCAGGGCGACACACCGGGACCAGCCCTGCCACGCGGCCGTCGATCAGCTGCCAGCGGCCGAAGGGTGGCTACCAGGCGGGGCGGACCCCCGGGCACCCGCTCAGTAGGAGTAGAAGCCCTGCCCGGTCTTGCGGCCCAGGTCGCCGGCCACCACCATCCGCGACAGCAGCTCCGGCGGCGCGAACTTGGTGTCCTTGGTGTCGTTGTAGATGTTGGCGCTGGCGTTGCGCATGATGTCGATGCCGGTCAGGTCCAGGGTCGCCAGCGGCCCCATCGCGTGGCCGAAGCCGAGCTTGCAGGCGGTGTCGATGTCCTCGGCGCTGGCCACTCCGGTCTCCACCAGCCGGACGGCCTCGTTGCTCAGCGCCGCGAGCAGCCGGGTGGTGACGAATCCGGCGACGTCCCGGTTGACCACGATGCAGGTCTTGCCGACCTGCTCGGCGAACGCCCGGGCCCGCGCCAGCGTCTCGTCCGAGGTCTTGTAGCCGCGGACCAGCTCGCACAGCGCCATCAGCGGCACCGGGGAGAAGAAGTGGGTGCCCACCACCGACTCCGGCCGCCCGGTGACGGCGGCGAGCTGGCTGATCGGGATCGCCGAGGTGTTGGAGGCCAGCACCGCGCCGTCCTTGCAGAGCCCGTCCAGGGTCTGGAACAGGCCCTGCTTGACATCCAGGCTCTCGAACACCGCCTCGACCACCAGGTCGGCGTCGGCGACGGCGCCCAGCTCGGTGCTGGTGGTGATCCGGCCCAGCGCCGCCTGGACGTCGGCCTCGGCGAGCTTGCCCTTCTGCGCGAGCTTGGTCAGCGACTTCTCGATGCCGTCCTTGCCACGCTGCAGGGCCACCTCGGTGATGTCCTGCAGGACGACCGGCAGCCCGGCCACGGCGGACACCTGGGCGATCCCGGATCCCATCAGGCCGGCTCCGATAACCGCTACCTGCTGTGTCATGGCGTGTGTCTCCTCTGTGGATGCGACGGGCTGTGTCCGGTCGTGCGACGGATCGTGCGTTGCCCGGCACGGCTGCCGGCCGGGATGCTCGCACCCTAGCTGCCGGCCGACTGCGGCCTCATCGCGGCTGGCCACGGCCGACCCGCAGGCTGTCATGCTGGAGGTGGCAGGCAGGCTGGTTTCGCTCGAAGGGGATGGGGCATGGGCTTCGACCTCGGCATCCTGGTCTGGGCGATCGGCATCATCGGCGTGCTGATGTTGATGACCCGGTGGGCGTTCAAGCCGTCCCGGCCGCGAACCGGGCGTCCGGACACCGGGCCGAACGCCAACCTCGGCCTGCTCATCCCGGTGCTCTCGCAAGCGCCCCGATCGCAGGTGCTCTCGGCGAAGAACCTGCTCTCCCTGCAGGGCATCCGCTGCTCGGTGTCCCGGCTGGACCGCGACAGCTACGACCTGCTGGTCTTCGGCGCGGACGCCGACCGGGCGCGGGAGCTGCTGGCCGAGTAGCGCGCCTGCCATCCTGCGCGGCCGCTGCTGCGCCGCCCCGGGCAGCGGCCTAGATTGAGGGCCATGGCCGTACACCTCACCCGCATCTACACCAAGACCGGTGACTCCGGCACGACCGGGCTCGGTGATCTCAGCCGGGTCCGCAAGACCGATGTCCGGGTCGCTGCCTACGCCGACTCGGACGAGACCAACGCCGCGGTCGGCGCCGCGCTGGCGCTCGGTGACCTGCCCGAGCCGATCGCGGCGGTGCTGCGGCACGTGCAGAACGACCTGTTCGACGTCGGCGCCGACCTGTGCACCCCGATCGTCGCCGACCCGAAGTACCCGCCGCTGCGGATCACCGAGGGCTACCTCACCCGGCTGGAAGCGTGGTGCGACCAGTTCAATGCCGAGCTGCCGGCGCTGGCGAGCTTCATCCTGCCCGGTGGAGCCCCGGGCGCCGCCCTGCTGCACGTGGCGCGGACGGTCGCCCGGCGTGCCGAGCGCAGCACCTGGGCGCTGGTCGAGGCCGACCCCGAGCACACCAACCAGCTGGCCGCCACCTACCTCAACCGGCTGTCGGATCTGCTGTTCATCCTGGCCAGGTGCGCGAACTCCGGCGCCGACGTGCTGTGGCAGCCGGGCGGGCCGAGCGCCGGCTGAGCCGCTGACCGGCCGCCCTTCAGGACCAGGCCCTGCTCAGAACCAGGCCCTGCTCAGAACCTCGGCGCCGAGGCCTCCAGCCAGGACAGGAAGCCGGTCAGCCCGTTGTCCGGAAAGCCCAGGCTGATCGCGGCGCCCTTGTGCCGGCACTCGGCGATCATCAGGTTCGGCCGCAGGGCCATGTCGCGCTGCGGATCCCAGGCACGGCTCAAGGTCACTTCGAGATCGCTGCGGGCCATCCGCAGGGCGGGGGTGGGCCGCAGCGACAGCGTCCGGTACCAGACCAGCTCGTCCCCGGCATAGCGCCCGACGCCGTTGGCCCAGCGCTGATCACCGCGTTTCACCGCCATCGCCAGGCCGCCGGCCGAGGCCACCACCCGTCGCTGGTACAGCACCATCGAGATCAACAGCACCAGACAGCAGACGGCCAGCACGCACACCGCGATCAGGCCGGAGAGCTCGAGCGCCGCCGCCAACCCGGATGCCTCCTTCGCGCTATCCCGCCCGGCTTGCCGGGCCGACGCTGAACCGCTAGATCTGCTCCCCCGCGGCGCGCAGCCTGGCCATCGCCCGGTCGCGCGCGGCAACCGACTCCTCGTCGGTGCCGTTGCCGGCGCGTTGCAGCGCCTCCCTGGCCCGGGCTACGTCGATCTCGTCGGCGTTCTCGGCCATCTCGGCGAGCACCGACACCCCATCGGCGCGCACCGACAGGAAGCCGCCGTGCACGGCCACCCGCTGCTCCACGCCGTCAGCGTGCAGGATCCGCACCAGCCAGCCGGGCGCCAGCGCGCCGAGCAGCGGAGCGTGGCCGGCCAGCACGCCGATCTCGCCCTCGGTGGTCCGGGCATAGACCGCGGTGGCCTCTCCCGACCAGATCGGTCGTTCGACCGAGACGAGTTCGACCTGCATGGTCTTAGCCATTCGCTCCGCTCCTCGCTCGCTGGCGCTCGCTGCGATGCTCACTCACCGAGTTAGCCATTCGCTCCGCTCCTCGCTCGCTGGCGCTCGCTGCGATGCTCACTCACCGAGTTAGCCATTCGCTCCGCTCCTCCGCTGACCCTGCGCTGAACCTGCCCAACACCCGATTCTGGGGTCAGGCGTTCTTCAGCTCGTGCGCCTTCTTCTCCAGGTCCTCGACGCCACCGCACATGAAGAACGCCTGCTCCGGGTAGCTGTCGAAGTCACCGGCCGCCAGCCGCTTGAACGCGTCGATGGTCTCCTCGATCGGGACGAACGAGCCCTCGATGCCGGTGAACTGCTTGGCCACGTAGGTGTTCTGCGACAGGAACCGCTCGATCCGGCGGGCCCGGCCAACCAGGATCTTGTCCTCTTCGGACAGCTCGTCGATGCCGAGGATCGCGATAATGGATTGCAGCTCGTTGTACCGCTGCAGGATCCGCTTGATCTCCGAGGCCACCGCGTAGTGCTCCTCGCCGATGTACTGGGCGTCCAGGATCCGGGAGGTGGAGTCCAGCGGGTCCACCGCGGGGTAGATGCCCTTCTCGGAAATGGGCCGCGAGAGGACCGTCGTGGCGTCCAGGTGCGCGAACGCGGTGTGCGGCGCCGGGTCGGTGATGTCGTCGGCGGGCACGTAGATCGCCTGCATCGAGGTGATCGAGTGACCACGGGTCGAGGTGATCCGCTCCTGCAGCTGGCCCATCTCATCGGCCAGCGTCGGCTGGTATCCCACCGCCGAGGGCATCCGGCCGAGCAGCGTGGATACCTCCGAGCCGGCCTGGGTGAACCGGAAGATGTTGTCGATGAACAGCAGCACGTCCTGGCCCTGCACGTCGCGGAAGTACTCGGCCATCGTCAGCGCCGACAGTGCCACTCGCAGGCGGGTGCCCGGCGGCTCGTCCATCTGGCCGAAGACCAGCGCGGTCTTCTCCAGCACGCCGGACTCGGTCATCTCAGCGATCAGGTCGTTGCCCTCACGGGTGCGCTCGCCGACTCCGGCGAACACCGACACGCCGCCGAAGTTCTCGGCGACCCGGTAGATCATCTCCTGGATCAGCACCGTCTTGCCGACGCCGGCCCCGCCGAACAGGCCGATCTTGCCGCCGACCACGTACGGGGTCAGCAGGTCGATGACCTTGACGCCGGTCCACATCGGCTCGGTCTTGGACTCCAGCTGGTCGAAGGCCGGCGGTGAGCGATGGATCGACCACCGCTCGGGAAACACCAGCTTCTTGCCGGCCTCGTCCAGGGGCTCGCCCAGGGCGTTGAACACGTGGCCCTTGGTGATGTCGCCCACCGGGACGCTGATCGCGGCGCCGGTGTCGGTCACCTCCGCGCCCCGCACCAGGCCATCGGTCGGCTGCAGCGCGATGGCGCGCACCATGTCGTCACCGATGTGCTGCGCCGTCTCCAGCGTCAGGGTCTTGGACAGCTCGCCGAGTTCGATGTCGACCTGCAGCGCGTTGTAGAGCGCCGGCAGGCTGTTGCGGCCGAACTCGATGTCCACGACCGGTCCGATCACCCGGACGACCCGGCCGCGAACCGGCGCCGCCGTCGTGTCGGTGCTGGTGGGGTTTTCCATCACAGTGCTCATCAGTAGTCACTTCCTGCTGCCGCGAGGGCGTCGGCGCCACCGACGATCTCACTGATTTCCTGGGTGATTTCAGCCTGGCGGGCTTGGTTGGCCAGCCGGGTGTAGACCTTGATGAGGTCCGAGGCGTTGTCTGAGGCGGACTTCATGGCCCGTCGCCGCGCTGCTGACTCCGAGGCCGCCGACTCCAGCAGCGCTGAGAAGATCCGGGCACGGACGTAGCGCGGCAGCAGGGCGGTTAGCAGCTCCTCGGGCTCGGGCTCGAACTCGTACGCCGGCCCGGGGCTGCTCGAGGATCCTGAGGACGCAGCCTCGGCATCCCGCTCGTCCTGGACGGCCTGCTCGGCGTCGGACAGCTGGACCGGGGCCACTAGCCCCGCTGTCGGCGTTTGGGTGACCATCGACTCGAACCGGGTGTAGACCACGTACAGCTCGTCGATGCCGGCCTGGCTGTCGGACTCTCCCCCGCTGGTGGCCAGCAGGGCCGAGACCAGCGCCTCGGTCGCGCCGCGGGCGTCGAGGAACGTCGGCTGCTCGGAGAACCCGGTCCAGCTGGCGGCAAGCCGGATCTGGCGGAACCGGTAGTAGGCGACGCCCTTGCGTCCGATGACGTAGATCACCGGCTCCTTGCCCTCGGCTCGGACCGAGGCCGCGAGCTCGTTGGCCTTCTTGATCGCATTGGCGCTGTAACCACCGGCCAGGCCGCGGTCAGAGGTCACCAGCAGGATGCCGGTGCGCCGGGCGTTCTCCGCGCTGGTGAGCAACGGGTGCTTCAGTGACGAGTCCTTGCCGAGGGCCGCCAGCGCCCGGGTCAGCTCGTCGGCGTAGGGCCGGGCCTGGTTGACCCGGTTCTGCGCCTTGACGATCCGCGACGCGGCGATGAGCTCCATCGCCTTGGTGATCTTCTGGGTCGACTGGACCGATTTGATCTGTCGCCGGTAGATCCGGAGCTGGGCGCCCATCGGCTACTTCACGTCTTCTTGGACAGCCGACTCGACGTTGTTGACCCGCCGGGGCTTGGGCTGGCCGTCGTCGGCCTTCTTGGTCACCGTGGAAGTGAACTGCGCCTTG
Organism: Jatrophihabitans sp.; assembly: GCF_036388195.1. Lineage (GTDB taxonomy): Bacteria > Actinomycetota > Actinomycetes > Mycobacteriales > Jatrophihabitantaceae > Jatrophihabitans_A. The sequence goes on from NZ_DASVSG010000069.1 coordinate 14,477, forward strand.
ACCTCGACGACCGCCCTCTCCAGCTGCGCGATGGTGTCGTCCTCAAGCCTGCCGGTGTTGATGATGCTGTCGAAGATCTCCTGCTTGTCGTTTGCGATGTAATCGTGCAGGGCCGCTTCGAAGGGGCGGACGTCGGCGACCTCGAGGTCATCGAGCTGGCCGGTGGTGCCGGCCCAGATCGAGACGACCTCACGCTCGGCCGGGAACGGCGACGCGGCCGGCTGCTTGAGCAGCTCGACCAGCCGGGAACCGCGGCGCAGCTGCTGCTGGCTGGCCTTGTCCAGGTCCGAGCCAAAGGCGGCGAACGCCTCGAGCTCGCGGTACTGAGCAAGGTCGACCCGGAGCCGGCCCGCGACGGACTTCATCGCCTTGGTCTGCGCGGCGCCACCGACGCGTGAGACCGAGATGCCGACGTTGATGGCCGGGCGGACGCCGGCGTTGAACAGGTCGGTCTCCAGGAAGCACTGGCCGTCGGTGATCGAGATGACGTTGGTGGGAATGTAGGCCGAGACGTCGTTGCCCTTGGTCTCGATGATCGGCAGGCCGGTCATCGAGCCGCCGCCCAGCTCGTCGGACAGCTTCGCGCAGCGCTCGAGCAGCCGCGAGTGCAGGTAGAACACGTCGCCCGGGTAGGCCTCACGGCCCGGCGGGCGGCGCAGCAGCAGCGACACCGCGCGATAGGCCTCGGCCTGCTTGGACAGGTCGTCGAACACGATCAGGACGTGCTTGCCGTCATACATCCAGTGCTGGCCGATGGCCGAGCCGGTGTAGGGGGCCAGGTACTTGAAGCCGGCCGAGTCCGAGGCGGGCGCGGCGACGATGGTGGTGTACTCCAGCGCGCCGGCCTCCTCCAGGCTCTTGCGTGCGCCGGCGATCGTGGAGCCCTTCTGGCCGATGGCGACGTAGATGCAGCGCACCTGCTTGCTCGGGTCACCGGTGTCCCAGTACTGCTTCTGGTTGATGATCGTGTCGATGGCGATGGTGCTCTTGCCGGTGGCACGGTCGCCGATGATCAGCTGGCGCTGGCCCCGGCCGATCGCGGTCATCGCGTCGATGGCCTTGATGCCGGTCAGCAGCGGCTCGCGGACCTCCTGGCGCATCACCACCGAAGGGGCCTGCAGCTCCAGGGCACGCCGGGCGCTGGAGTTGATGTCGCCGAGG
>NZ_DASVSG010000070.1:0-18038 GCF_036388195.1 Jatrophihabitans sp.
GGTGAGTTCACCTCGGTCAACGGTGTCGTGGGCGTCAACGGCCTGGCCAAGCTCGACCCGGTCACCGGGGCGACGGTTGCCGGCTGGAGCGCCTCGGTCGACTACGTCACCACCGAGACCGGCGTAGGCGCCCAGGTCAAGGCCATCGACTACCAGGACGGCTGGCTCTACATCGGCGGCCGGTTCAACCGGGTCACCGGCGGGGTGCCGGTCAAGGGCCCGGTCACGGTCGGCCGCGCGGCCCGGCTGCGGGTCTCCGACGGCATGCCCGACGGCGCCTGGAAGCCCAACTTCGACGGCTCGATCGTCGAGCTCGACGCCAGCGCCCAGGGTGACCGGGTCTACTACTCCGGCTACTTCAACAACGTCAACGGGGCGGCCTCGCCGAAGCTGGGCGTGGTGAGCACCGAGACCGGCGCGCCGTCGGTGACCGGCCTGGCGCCCATCCAGGTCGCCACCGGATCCATCACCGCCAATGACGACAACTCCTACCAGCAGGCCGTGAAGGAAGACGGCAACGGCGTCTGGGTGGGCGGCTCGCAGCACATCCTGAGCCGGTACGACCGCAGCGCCTTCGCCCGGACGACCTCGCACATCACCCGGGCCGGCGGCGACCTGCAGACCATCGGGGCCTACAACGGCGTGCTCTACGCCAGCTGCCACTGCGGCAACTACAACTACTCCGACACCTACAACTACAGCGATCCGATCCCGAACGCCTCCGACGTCCACAACATCAAGTACATCGGCGCCTGGGACGCGGTGACCGGGAAGTACCTGCCCGAGTTCTGGCCCAGCTCGCTGGACACCCGGTCCGGCATCGGCGGCTGGGAGTTGACGCCTGACTCCAACGGCTGCCTGTGGTTCGGCGGCGACTTCAAGCAGGGCTCCTACCAGAGCACCGGCTACCAGTGGCTCGGCGGCTTCGGCAAGTTCTGCCAGCGCGACGCGACGGCCCCCTCGGTGCCCGGCAACTTCCGCACCAGCGCCACCACGACCGGTTTCAAGGTCGTCTGGGACGCAGCGACCGACAACTCGGGCTCGGTCCGGTACGAGGTGCTGCGCGACGACCGGGTGATCGCCACCACCAGCGGCCTGTCCTACATCGACACCACCGGCGCGGTGCCTGCCAACTACTGGGTCCGGGCGATCGACGACGGCGGCAACCGGTCGGCGACCTCGAACAAGGTCACCGCGCTGGCGCCCGACACCGTCGCGCCGACCGCGTCCATCACCAGCCCGGCCAGTGGGACCACGGCCTACGGCCCGGTGACGGTGACCGTCTCCGCCAGCGATGACCAGGGCGTCGCCTCGGTCGACCTGCTGGTGGACGGCGCCGTGGTCGGGACCTCGACCACCGCTCCGTACAGCTTCACCTGGTCGGCCACCGCGACCGGCAGCCACACGCTGCAGGCCGTGGCCCGCGACACCTCCGGCAACACCGGGACGTCGGCTCCGGTGACGGTGACCGTGCCGGCCGACACCGCGGCGCCGACCGCGCCCGGGTCGCCGGCCAGCACCGGGGTCACCACCACGTCCGCGACGGTGAACTGGGCGGCGGCCAGCGATGACCGTGGGGTCACCGGCTACCGGGTGCTGCGCGACGGCGTCCAGGTCGGGCAGACCAGCGCCCTGAACTACACCGACACCGGCCTGACCCCCGGCGCCACCTACAGCTACACCATCCGGGCGGTGGACGCGGCGGGCAACGTCGGGCCTGCCAGCAGCCCGGTGTCGGTGACCACGCTCACCGAGGTGGCTCCGATGTTCACCGATGCCTTCTCCGGCGCCGACGGGGCGCCCTGGGCGCCGGCCTGGACCACCACCGCCGGCAGCGGCACGGTCGACATCCAGTCCGGAGCCGGCTCGATCGCGGTCTCCGACGTGTCCGGCGCGTATGCCCGGGCCCAGCTGACCGGCCTGCCCGTGCAGGGCGACAGCGAGCTGCTGACCTCCTACACCTGGTCCTCCAACACCGCGCTGAGCTACCTGAGCGTCTACCTGCGCGGCTCCGGAGGCTGGCAGAACGCCTACCGGCCCAAGAACGGCTACGGCCTGCAGCTGCAGTCCAACTCGGGCACGGTGACGGTGCAGAAGAACGTCAACGGCGTCACCACCAACCTGCAGTCAGCGACCGGCGGCCAGGCCGTCACGACCGCCAAGCAGTGGCTGCGGCTGCGGGTCGTGGGCTCGACGATCCAGTTCAAGATCTGGACCGACGGCGCCGCTGAGCCGACCACCTGGAAGGCGACCGCCACCGACACCGAGGTGACGGCGGCCGGGCAGGTGTTCCTCTCGGTGGTCCGTGGCGCCACCAACGTCGGCGCCAAGTCGGTGTCCTTCGACGACCTGGCGATCCGGGACGGCCAGTAATCCCGATCCCCTGGTCCGAGCACGTCCGAGCAATCGGCGAAGCCCCTCCTGAGCGCAGGAGGGGCTTCGGCCGTTTCTGGAGCCAGTGTCACGGGACCGACCTGTCCACCGATGAATTACATCACTGTAAGTAACTACTCTGCGGTGCGCCCGAACCGGAGGGAGGGGCAAGCGACTGTCGCTCACCGTGAGGGAATGACGATACTGAGCCTGACCTAGGTGGCCCGAATGCGGCGTCCAAAGAACTCGAAACCCGGGCAAATCGGTCAGGGAGCAAGGCGGGAAAATATACTGAGTGTGAAGACTCAGTTTGGTAGCGGTGCTGACGATAAGTGCAGCAACCGACTACTAGGAGTGATCAATGTCTCGCCACCACGGGGCTCGTCCCACCATAATCAAGAGGTCATGGGTCGGCGCGACGCTGGTCGCCCTCGTCGGCGCGGGCGCGATGACCGCGCTGAACGTCTCCTCGACCACCACCGCAGCCGCCGCCGCCACCGTCAACCTGGTCGCCGACCCGACGCTGAGCAAGGGCACCGCGAGCTGGTTCACCCGCTCGGGAGGCTCGCTGGCCGTCGTCCCCGGTCACAACGGCCACCCCGCCATCCGGCTGCGCAACGAGACCGCCGCGCCGCTCACCCTGGCGCTCAATGACCGGGTGAACACCGTGCGCGCCACCGTCGCCGGCGCGACCTACCAGGCCGGCGCCTGGATCCGCACCGACGCTCCCGGCGTCACCGCGGCCGCCCGCCAGATGGAGTACCAGCGCCTGGTGTACCGCGGCGCCAACCGCTCGAGCGCCTGGCTGCGCACCACCGGCTGGGTGCACGTCAGCGTCAACTACACCGCCAAGGCGAACCTGAGCACCATCGACTTCAACGTGCTGGCCTGGGCCCTGCCGCGCGGCAAGAGCCTGCTGATCAGCGAGCCGACCCTGACCCTGGTGTCGCTGCCCAGCCAGCCGGACCCGGTCGTGAAGCCCCCGAAGCCGAGCACCTCGTCGCCGAAGCCGACCACCAGCGCTCCGACCACCTCGGCTCCGGCTCCGACCACCTCGGCTCCGGCTCCGAGCACCAGCACCCCGCCGCCGGCTCCCAGCACCAGCACCCCGCCGCCGGCCCCCAGCACCAGCACCCCGCGGCCGGCTCCCAGCACCAGCACCCCCGCGCCGGCCCCGACCACCTCGGCCCCGGCTCCCAGCGGCTACAAGCTGGTCTTCAACGAGGACTTCAACAGCATCGACCGCACCAAGTGGAACGTCCGCAACAACTCCTGGGCGCGCAACGAGGAGTCGATCGTGACCTCCCGGGCCGACAACGTCTTCGTCAGCAACGGCGCGCTGACCCTGCGGGCGATCAAGGAGAGCTACACCGTCGGCAGCACCACCCGGCAGTACACCTCCGGCTACCTCGACACCATCGGGCGCGGATCCTGGCAGTACGGCCGCTTCGAGATGCGCGCCAAGCTGCCCACCGCGCAGGGCATGTGGCCGGCCTTCTGGCTGCGCAACAACAACACCCTCGGTGAGCTCGACATCATGGAGGCCGTCGGCGGCAAGGTGAACCAGACCGTGCAGACGATCCACCAGTCCACCAACGGCGATATGGCCAAGGCCGGGCACGAGGACACCCTGCCCAGCGGCACCACCGCCACCTGGCACACCTACTCGGTGGACCGCCAGCCCGGCTCGGTGAAGTGGTACGTCGACGGCCGCCTGGTCTTCTCCAAGACCCAGTCGCTGCTCACCTGGCTGGACCCGGCCTTCAACGAGCCGATGAACATCCGGCTGAACCTGCAGGTCGGTGGCAGCATGCCGAACTGGTACGGACTGCCGGTCGTCGGCGCCCCGCTCGGCGCCAGCGACTTCGTGATCGACTACGTCCGGGTGTACCAGCTGAGCTAGCGCGCCGCTGATAGCTACCTAGCCTCTGACATATGCTTCCGGGGTCCCGCCACAGATCCAAGGCGGGACCCCGGAAGCAGAGACATGTGATGGATGATCTGACATCGGCGCCGCCCGGCAGCACTCCGCCGGCGGCGCCACGGCGTTCCCTGCCCGGTGGCCGGTGGCTGGTGGTTGCCCTGGTGGCGCTGCTGGTGGCGGCAACCGTGACCGCGGTGACGCTCGCTCGCGAGGAGACCAAGGCCGGTTGGCATCTCACCTGGTCCGACGAGTTCGACGGCGACGCCCTCGACCGCTCCAAGTGGACTCCCGAGGACCAGTCGACCTTCGGTGACGGCAACAAGGAGCTGGCCTGCCTGCTGAGCCGCCGGGCGAACGTCGAGGTGGCCGAAGGCATGCTGACGCTGCGGGCGATCCGGGAGAAGATCCCGAGGGTCTGTGGCGACAGCGACGAGCGTTTCCCGAACGGCCGCCCCTTCACCTCGGCGATGCTCAGCACCGAGGGCAAGGCGTCCTGGCACCAGGGCCGGTTCGAGATGCGGGCGAAGCTGCCGCTGGCCGCCGGGAAGTCCAAGGGCCTGTGGCCGGCGTTCTGGATGCGTCCGGCCAACGGCTCCGGCGACGGCGAGCTGGACATCATGGAGGCGATCGGGACCTCCGACCCCCAGGATCCCGAAGCGGGCTCGGTGCACCACACGCTGTGGTACGACGGCAAGGGCACCTATCCCAAGCAGTCGAAGGTCGCCCCGGTGCAGGGCGGCCCGGCGGGCGGGTTCCACACCTACGCCGCCGAGTGGCGTCCCGGCGTGATGCGCTGGTACGTCGACGGGCAGCTGACCTTCGAACGCGACAGCTCCACCGCGCCGTGGATAGACGAGGCGTTCGCCGGCGAGTTCTACATCCGGCTCAACATGGCGGTCGGAGGCACCTTCCCGGGCACCCCGAACGCCGACACCGCGCTGCCGGCGGACATGGTGGTGGACTGGGTGCGGGTCTTCCAATGGCGTTGAGTCCAATGGCGTTGAGTCCAATGGCGTTGACGGCCCGCGCCGGCGCGCGACGGTATGGTCAGCTCGGCGGGCCGGCCGCCGGCCGGTCACCCCACGGACGGACGGTAGAAGCGACGTGAGCCACCCCTCGAGCGTGTCCGGCTGGCGGTCCGACCCGACGGTCTGGCCCCTGGTCACCGCCGTCATCCCCACCAAGGACCGGCCGCAGCTGCTGGCCCGGGCCGTCCAGTCGGTGATCGACCAGGACTACCCCGGCGACATCGAGTGCCTGGTCGTCTACGACGGCACCGAGCCGGTGATGCCCGACGTCCGGCTCCGGGACGGCCGCACGGTGCAACTGCTGGTCAACAACCGGACCCCCGGGCTGGCCGGCAACCGCAACACCGGTTACCTCGCCGCGGCCGGTGAGCTGGTGGGCTCGTGCGACGACGACGACGAGTGGCTGCCCGGAAAGCTGCGGTCCCAGATCGACCTGCTGCGCAAGCATCCGCAGGCCAGCGCCGCGGCCTCGGGCTTCCTCTACCACTACCGGGGCAAGGACATCCCGCGGCAGGCCGAGCTGCCGGCGCTGACCTTCGCCGACCTGCTCCACGACCGGCATCTGGAGGCCAACGCCTCCACCTACCTGATCCCGCGCGCGGAGCTGCTCACCGAGATCGGCCTGGTCGACGAGCAGCTGCCGGGCAGCTACGCCGAGGACTACGAGCTGCTGCTGCGGGCGGCCCGGCTCGGCGAGATCGTCTGCGTGCAGCAGCCCCAGTCGCGGGTCTACCTGCACGACTCGTCCTTCTTCGCCAGCCGCTGGCAGACCATCTCCGACGCCCTGGCCTACCTGCTGGAGCGGGTGCCGGAGTTCCGGCAGGACCCGGTCGGCCTGGCCCGGATCGAGGGCCAGATCGCGTTCGCCAACGCGGCCCTGGGCCGGCGGCTGCCGGCGGCGAAGTGGGCGCTGCGGTCGCTGCGCAAGTCCCGGGGCGCCCGGCAGAGCTACGCGGCGCTGGTGGTCGCCACCGGCCTGGTCAGCGCCGACCGGGTGCTGGCCACCGCCCGCAAGTTCGGCCGCGGGATCTGAGCATGGCCGGCGCCAGCCCGCCGCTCGCCGGCCTGCGGGAGCTGCCGGCCTGGCCGGTGTACGCCCTGTTCGCCGGCTTCCCGATCTGGTGGCTGCTCGGGCTCGGCGCGTTCGCGGTGCCGCTCATCGCGGTCCCGATGTTCCTGCTGCTGTTCCAACGCGGCCACGTCGAGGTGCCGGCGGCATTCTGGCTGTGGATCGGCTTCGTGGTCTGGGCCTGCGCGGCCGCGCTGGAGCTGACCTCCGGATCGCGGCTGATCGGCTTCGGCGTCCGGATGAGCAACTATGTCGGCGCCGGCATGGTGTTCCTCTACCTGTACAACGGCCGGAGCCTGCTGAACAACCGGACGGTGCTGCGGGCCCTGGTGCTGTTCTTCGCGGTGGTGGTGGCCGGTGGCTACCTCGGCGTGCTGGTCCCGCGCGGCGCCCTGTCGACCCCGGTAGAGGCGCTGCTGCCCCAGAGCATCCGCAACAACGAGTACGTCGGCGCGCTGGTGCACCCGTCCTTCGCCGAGGTGCAGCGGCCCTACGGCTCGCCGCGCACCTTCTATCGTCCGAGCGCCCCGTTCCCCTACACCAACAGCTGGGGATGCAATGTCGCGCTGCTGGTGCCGCTGGTGGTGGCCGCGATCATGACGTTCCGGCGGCCGGCCGCGCGGGTGGCCATGGTGGCATTGCTGGCCGCGGCCTGCGTGCCGGCGTTCGCCACCCTGAACCGGGGCATGTACCTGGCGCTGGTGCTGGTGCTGGCCTACGCCTCGGTCCGGCTGGCCTTCCGCGGCCGGCTGCTGCCGCTGACCCTGGTGCTCATCGGCGGCTCGGTGGGGCTGGCCGTCGCGCTGTGGGCCGGTGTGCTGGCCCGGTTGCAGGAGCGGCTGCACTACAGCGGGACGAACGTCGGCCGGCAGACCATCTACCGGGAAGCCTTCGAGGGCGCGGCGAACTCCCCGATCTTCGGCCATGGCGCGCCGCAGCCGTCCACCACGGTGGACGTGTCGATCGGCACCCAGGGCCAGGTGTGGAACGTCATGTTCAGCTATGGCTTCATCGCCCTGGCCTTCTTCCTGGGCTGGTTCGGCCTGGTCGTGGTGCAGAGCTGGCGGCCCCGGGGCCAGGCCCAGCTGTGGGTGCACGCGACGCTGTTCGTGGCCTTCCTGACGTTCTTCTACTACGGCTACGACGGCATCCAGCTGACGGTGGCGATGTCGGCTGCCGCGCTGGCGCTGCGGGCCAGGCGGGTCGAGGCCGCCGACGGGGTGCCGCAGGCCGCTGCGCAGCAGGTGCACGCCGTCCCGGCGTAGCGGTCCGCTTACCGGACGGCGGCCCGCCGGCTGACCCGGGCCGGCTTGCTCGCCAGCAGCTGGGCCACCGCGGCGCCGAACCGCGCCACCGTCTGGCTCACGTCGCTGACATGGTCACCGACCGCCAGGCTGGCCGGGTCGCCGACCGCCCGATCGAGCGCGGCGTGCAGCTCGGCCTCGGACTCGGCTGCCACCACCAGGCCCCGGCCGGCCAGCTGCCGGGTAAAGGCCACCTGATGGTCGTCGACCACCTCGTCCAGCCGGGCCAGCCTCGGCACCACGATCGGCACGGTGCCGCACTCGCGGCTGTCCATGATCCCGCCGGGCCCGCCCTGGGTCACCACCACGTCAGCAGCCCGCAGCAGCTCCAGCAGCTCCTCGCGCGGCTTGATGCCGAAGCCGTCCGCGCCGGCCAGCGGCCGGGTCGAGCCGTGCTGCACGATCCAGCGGATCGCGCCGGGCCGGCTGGCGTCCCAGCGCTCGAGCCAGTCCATCAGCCGGTCGAACCGGTGATGATCGGTGCCGACGGTCACCACCCCAGCAAGTGTCACAGCAGCTGGCCGATCATCGTCGCGTTGGGATAGAGCTTGAGCTGCTCGTCCCACTGCACCAGGAACAGGTCCGACACCGGGCGGCACAGCCGTCCGGTCAGGGTCGCCGAGTCGATCCGGTCATAGACCTCGACGTAGACGGTGCGGATGCCCATCAGCTTCGCGAGGTAGAAGACCGGCACCGCGACCGCGGCCCCGGTCGAGACGACCACCTCGGGCCGGAAGCTGCGCAGCGCCTTCCAGGCGACGCCGAAGTTGCGGATCAGGTTGGGGATGTTGCGGGTGGTGGGGTGGTAGGCCCAGCTGATCTTCTCCCCGGCCAGCATCGACCGGGCATCCGGCTTGTCGAAGGTGATCCAGTGCCGCTCGTGCTCGACCCACCACGGCCGCAGCGCTTCCAGTTGCCCGAGATGGCCACCGGTGGAGCTGGCCAGCAGGACCCGCATCCCCGCTCAGCTCTTCGAGGCCGAGCGGGACGAACCCGTGCCCGCCGGGCTGATCGGAGCCTCGCTGTCGGACGGGGCCGCGGTGTGCCCCGTGGGCCGGTACAGGGCGGGGACCGGCAGCGTCGCCGTCACCTGCTCCGACGGGCTCGGGTCCACCCGTGCCGCCACGGACTCGCGGTGGCTGGGAGCAGCCCGGCGGGCCCCGGCGGAGCCCCGGAGGCCGAACCGGCTGTGCAGGCCGGACCGGCGGGTCAGCAGGATGCCGCCCAGCACGGTGGTGTTGACCTGGGCCAGCTGGCGGGCCAGCCGCTCGGTCCCGGCGTGGGTGGAGCGGTTGCGGTAGGCCACCACGACCGCCTCGTCGGCGAGCTGGGCCAGTCGCAGCGAGGTGCTCGGCAGCTCGATGTTGACCCCGTCCAGGACGATGACGTCGGCCTTGGCCAGGACGTCGTCCAGCCGGTCGCCGTTGGCGCGCAGGGCCGCCCCGAGGGAGACCTCGTCGCCCAGCGACAGCACCGACAGCCGGGGCAGCGTGGCCGAGGGGGCCAGCTGGTCGACCAACCGGAGGCCCGGGGTGGGCAGTGGGCTCGGCACGCCGAGCAGGTCGATGGCGGGCTCCACGGCGTGGCGCGGTCCGGCGATCACCGTCTGCAGGCCCTGCATGGCAAAGGTGGCCGCCAGGTTCAGCGGGGCCAGGCTCAGCCCTTCCAGGCCGGCGCCGCACAGCAGCACGATCCGGCTGTCGACGGCGTCGGCGGTCACCGTGGTGGTGATCGTGCGGTAGGCGTCGGCCTCGGGGCTGCGGTTGGCATCGATCGCGGCCAGCGGCCCGGTCCGGGAGCCGCTCTCGGCCGTGACGGATTCGGCGAGCACCGGGTATCCCAGGCTCTGCTCGAGCTCCGCGGCGTTGCGCACCCGGTCATCGCGACGGTCGCGCAGCACGGACAGGATGATGCCTGCCAGCAGTCCGAACAGCACCCCGCCGGCCAGGTACAGCACGGGCCGCGGCGAGCTGGGCGAGGCCGGCTTGAGCGCGGCGCCGGCGACCTGGCCGGGGCTGATGACCGAGGTCTGGTAGTTGTTCAGCTGGTTCTGCAGCTGCTGGATCTGGTTCTGCAGCAGACCGCGCTGCGGGTCGTTCTGGGAGGTCTTGAGGTCCGTCAGGCGCTTCTGCAGGTCGGCGACCTGGGACTGGATCCGCCCGATCCGCAGCGTGATGTCCTTCTGGGCGATCTGCGTCCGGTAGTCGAGGTAGGCATGGGCGAAGGCGTTCGCGCCGTCCGCGGCGCCCTGCGGGGAATCAGCGGCGTAGGTGATGTTGAGGAACTGGCTTGCCAGCGGCGAGGTCACCGTGACCCGCTCGGCCAGCTCGGTCGGGGTGCCGGCGAAGGCCAGCGTCTCCCTCGCAGCCAGCGTCACCGAGGTGGAGGTCACGATCCGCGACTCGGTGATGGTGCTGACGGTGCTGGAGCTGCTGCTCGACGACGTCGGCGAGATGTCGACGACGGCGGTGGCCTCGTAGGTCTTGGGCGTCGCGAGCAGCAACGCTCCGGCGGCGAGGATGCCCAGCAGCACCAGCGTGAGCACCAGCAGCAGCCGGCGGCGCAGGATGCTGAAGAACTGCCCGATCGTGACCACGGACTGCCCCGAGCTCGACCCCGGCGGGCCGGCAAGGGCCTTGCCGGTCACCTGGTGTTCCGATCTGGCATGGCGTTCACGGTGTTCCCCCAACGGGCCTGCTACAAGGACTGCTGTCAACTTTAGGTTACTTTCACGGGTTCTCGCCCCCTAGCCGCCGCGCGGCCTGCGAAACGGCCGGATCAGCTGTGGCGGCCGCGCCGGGACAGCGCCTGGATGAGGATGGAGATGCCGAGGCTGTTCCGACGTGCCCACACCATCGGTAGGTACAGCGCCGAGGAGAGGACGATGGCGATCGACATGGCCGGCAACGAGCTGCCGGCGATCATCCGGACCGCCACCGGGATGACCGCGAAGCAGCCCAGCGCGAGCACCCCGGCCACCGCCAGCCCCCGCAGGTTGCCGCCGATCCGCATCCCCCAGCGGACCTGGCCGAAGGCGAGCACGCTGTCCAGCACGATGGTCACCGCCCAGGCCACCGCAGCCCCGGTGATGCCGAAGCGCGGCACCAGCACCAGGTTGGCCGCCACGTTGACGGTCAGGGCGGCCGCCTTGTCCATCAGCACCCAGGTGCTCCGGCCGCCCATCAGCAGCACGGTTCCGACATTGCCGGCGGCCAGGTTCACCAGCATCGCCATACAGAGCACGGTCAGCGCGTGCGCTCCGGCGGGGTAGGACTCCCCGAAGATCCGCAGCACCGTCGGCGCGAACACCGCCATCACCAGGTACAGCGGCCACGAGCTGAGCACCACCCACTGCGAGGCGGTGGAGTACATCTGGCTGACCCGGGCGGTGTCCTGGCGGGCCAGCGCCGCGCTGACATCGCCGGCGATGGCGACCCGGAGCGCCTGCAGCACCAGGGTGCCCGAAAGGATGAACCGGCTGGCGGCGGCGTAGATGGCTGCCTCGGCCGGCGAGGCCAGCGCCGCGACCAGCAGCACGTCCAGCCAGGTCAGCAGGATCTCCATGACGCCGGCCAGCCCCCGCGCGCCGGTGAAGCTCCAGTACTCGGCGGCGATCTCGCGCACCGAGGCGGTGCGCGCCGGCCAGGCCAGGGCGCGGCCGAACAGCTCCCGCATCCGGCGGGCCAGCAGCACCAGGGCCAGCAGCAGCGCCAGCACCAGCGGGATCAGCCAGGCCAGCACCACCCCCCACAGCGGCGCGTCGGTGGCGATGGCGATGCCGACCAGCACCGGCCTGGCGGCCGGTATGCCCAGCTGCTGCAACAGCACGTAGTTGCGGACGCTGCCGAAGGCCCGGGTGCTCTCGACGATGCCCACCTCGACGACGCCGGGCAGGAACAGCAGCGCCAGGATCCGGATGCTGCTCAGCGCGGCGTCGGTGTTGTCGTGGCCGATCCGCGAGGCCAGCACCGGGGCGGCCAGCCACAGGGCGACGCTGCCCACGATGCCCAGCACGACAACCGGGACGAACGCCACCACCAGCAGCGCGGGCAGGTCGGCCTCGCGGTCCAGCGCCCGCCATCGCGGCACGAAGCGGACCAGGCCGGCGCCGACCCCGAAGGACAGGAACGTCTGCAGGACGATGAAGATCGCGGTGGCGCTGAAGAACTGGCCCGCGGTGGTGGTGGTGAGGCCGTGGGTCAGGACCAGGGTCAGGATGAAGCCGAGGATCGAGCCACCGCCGGTGCCGAGCACCGCGAAGCTGCCGCCGCGGGCCACTCCGGCCAGCGGGCTGGTCGCGGGCTGGGCGGCGCTGGTCACGGTCACGGCTGCCGCGGCGCCGGGGCCAACGACGGCGCGCCGAGCGGCGCAGCGGCGAGCGCCGGGCTGGCCGGAGCCGGCGCGGCAGCCGTCCGCGAGCCGCCGGACTCGCCCTGCAGCAGCCTGCGGTAGGCCTTGGTCAGCGAGCGGGCCGCGAACAGCACGGTGCACAGCGCCAGGAACCCGTAGCACCACAGGAACAGGGTGTGCGCTCCGAGCACCAGGAAGGCCAGCGCCAGGCTGCCGTGGTCCAGCGGCTGCAACAGGAACGCGACCAGCAGCGAGGACGATCCGGCCGGACCGGCCTGGGACGGAACCGGCGCGGTGAGCTTGTCCCGCAGCATCATGCCGAAGAACTGGGTCACGTTGGCGACCAGGAAGATCACCGGCACCGCCAGGTACAGCAGCGAGTCCAGCTCGAAGTAGCGCAGGACGGCGATGGCCACCGCGCTGTGCAGCGCGCTGATCTTGGCGATGTCCGCCACATGGTCGAGCCATTCGCCGGCCTTGCTGCCACCGCCCCGGACCCGGGCGAGCTGGCCGTCCGCGGAGTCCAGCGCGTAGCCCAGCAGCAGCAGCAGCGACACCACGATGCCGGTCAGCGCCGTAGAGCGGTGCAGGATCAGCACGGCGATGCCGGCGAAGGAGCTCGCCGAGCTCAGCAGCGTGACCTGGGTGGGGGTGAGCCGCAGCGCGTAGCCGGCCGCGGCGAGCAGGCCACCGGCCTTGCGGTTGACGAAGCGCAGGTAGGCCGGCGTCGAGGCGTTCGACTTCTGCGCGCCGGCCAGCCGGGAGCGCGCGTAGCGGAAGCGGATCGCGGCAGAGCCGTCCTTCGCCACCAGGGCGTTGTTGTCCATGAGAAAACCCTTTGTCGGCTCTGGGTACTAGCTCTGCCCGGCGCTGAGCAGCCGCGGTTGGGCGTGCCAGGCACTACTCACCATCTCACGGAGGTCATGGCGCGGGCGCCACCCCAGCACTTTGCTGATGCGCTCGGCGTCGGCCACCACGGTCGCCGGGTCACCCGGGCGCGCAGCCCCCATCCGGGGCTCGATGCTGCGCCCGGACACCTCGGCGACCATGTCGATGACTTCGCGCACCGAGTACCCGCGGCCGCAGCCGACGTTGAAGACGTGCCCGGCGCCGGGCTCGTCCAGCGCGTCGATAGCGGCCACGTGGGCAGCGGCGAGGTCCTGGACGTGGATGAAGTCCCGGACGCAGGTGCCGTCCGGAGTCGGGTGCTGACCGCCGTAGATCACCGGCTGCTCGCCGCGGCCCAGCGCGTCGAACACCATCGGGATCAGGTTGGTGCGGCCCGCATCGGCCAGTTCGGGGCTGGCCGTGCCGGCGACGTTGAAGTAGCGCAGGGCGGCATACCGGAGCCCGGTTGCACGGGCCTGGTCGCGGATCAGCCACTCGCCTATGAGCTTCGTCTCCCCGTACGGGTTGATCGGCCGGGTCGGGTGGTCCTCGTCGACCTGCGGGGAATCGACCATGCCGTAGACCGCGGCGCTGGAGGAGAAGACCAGCTTGCCGACGTCGCACCGGGCCATCGCGGCTAACAGTTGCATAAGATTGACTACATTGCGGCGATAGTATGTCAGTGGCTCGCGCATCGATTCCTCGACCTGCTTGTCGGCCGCCAGATGCACCACTCCGGTGATCTGGTGACGGCGCAGGGTCTCGGCCACGAGCTCGCAGTCAGCAATGTCTGCTTGAATGAAGGGAACATCGACCCGCCGGGCATCGCCGGTGCTGAGGTCGTCGATCACCACCGCATCGACCCCAGCCGCCTGCAGGCTACGCACCACATGGGCGCCGATATATCCCGCTCCGCCCGAAACGAGCCAGGTGTCCGTCATGTTGGAGCCGTTCCTCCGAGTGTGCCGCCGCTACGATATGAAGTTAGCGTAAAGCAAGACAGGCGGCTTGTGATCGGTTAATCTTAACATTGTTTGCACGTGAGGGTATCTAGTGAAAGGGATCGCGGGGGAGTCGTGAACGCGCTCAACTCAGAAGGGCCACGACGGATCGGCTATGCCCCCGGGGTCTACGACATGTTCCACATCGGGCATCTCAACATCTTGCGCAACTCCCGGCGTGCCTGTGACTACCTGATCGCCGGCGTCGCCTCCGACGACTTCAGCCGGCGCGCCAAGGGCAAGAGCCCGGTGATTCCGCTGGCCGAGCGGCTGGAGATCGTCCGCAGCATCCGGTACGTCGACGAGGCGGTCGCCGAGGACGTGCCCAAGCTCGAGATGTGGGAGCGGCTGCGCTTCGACGTGATCATCAAGGGCGACGACTGGCGCGGCACCGAGAAGGGCAACCGGCTCGAGCGCGAGTTCGCCGAGGTGGGCGTCGAGGTCTTCTACCTGCCCTACACGGTGCACACCTCCTCCACGATGCTCCGGCAGGCGTTGAACATCGAGCTGGGCCTGCGCGCGTAGCGCCACTGCCCTCAGGAGCCGCCGCAGTCGGGCAGCCGGGTCGTCACCGTCACCGGGTTCACCGCTGGTTGCCGCAGGATCCGGGTCTGGTTTGCCCGGGCCGGCTCGGTCGCCGTCACCGTCACCGTGTGCTTGGAGCCGCGGGCCAGCTCCAGCGGCAGCGTCAGCACCGTCAGGCCGCGCTCGGTTGACGGCGCCACCACGACCGGCCGGCCGTCCACGGTGACGCTGCCGATCCGCGAGCCGGGCGTTCCGTAGTAGCTCAGCAGCACCTTGTTGTCCCCGGGCCGGGTGGGGTGGCGGGGCGCGTCCAGGCGCAGCGTGACGTAGCTGGGCAACGGCCCGGCCGGGGCCTGGTTGGCCAGGGTGAAGGTCGAGGTGCTGGTGCTGCCCGCGCCGCAGCCGTCCCGGGCGTAGGACATGCTCCGGGTGAGGTAGTAGTCGAGCTTGCCGCCGGTGGCGTTGACGGTGCTGAAACCGGCGAAGTAGCCGGCCCCGGGCTCCAGCGTCCCCGACACCGACGCGGCCACCAGTTGCTGCTGCAGGGCGGGATCGGCGCTCCAGGCCACCAGCCGCCGTTCCCCGGTGGCGTGCGTGACGGCCCGGACCAGGCCGGCCGAGCCGTGGACGGTCAGCAGCCGGACCGAGATCGCCCGGGCGATATCGAGCAGGTAGGCCTTGCGGGCCGCCTTGTCCGGGTGGGTGCGGTACAGGGTTTCTTGGGTCAGGCTGACCACCTCCGCTGCGCTGACCCGGCTGCCGTCGGCCAGGGTGGCCGGACCGGTCACCCGGAGCAGGTAGGAGATGGCGGTCGGGTCGATGGCCAGCGCCCCGTCGATCCGCTGGCCGCTGTGCTTGTGCCACATCGCCGCCCAGATCCTGGCCGCGTCGGAGAAGTCCGGGCTGATCGTGGAGTTGGCATAGGTGTTCACCGGGTCCGCGGCGCGGTAGCGCCGGTCGTACTCGGCGCCAAGGTCCAGGCCGGTCCGCACCTTGCTCAGGACGGTGTCGCTTTCGAACCGGTCGAAGCTCAGCTTGCCGGCGCTGGCCGTCACGATCGCGAACGCGCCGGGAATGCCCCCGACCCCGCGCGACTCGGCTTCGTTCTCCAGGCCGACGAAGTATCGCTTGGAGCCGTCCCGGCCGAGCAGGTCCGGCAGCGCCTCGGTCAGCTGGCTGACCGGCCGCAGCTGGTCCCCGAACGCGAGCAGGGCGCGGTACAGCCTGTCGCGGGCGCGATCGGCCGGCGCCAGCCAGGTGTCGCGCGGCAGCCGATCGAGCTGGTCGGAGCCGGCCCGCAGCCGCAGGTCGGCCCGGCGCAGCACCGGCGCGGCGTCGACCAGGGGTTGCAGCCGGACCGAGCCGTGGTCGACCAGCCCGCCCAGCGGCATGGTTTCGGCCAGGGCCGCCAGCGGCATCAGCACCGTGGACGCGAGCTGGTCGGCCTGCGCGGCGCAGCCCCGGATCGAACGGGCCGGACCGCCGAGCCAGGGCAGCTGGGCGCCGGCCCACCATGCGGGCCCGGTGGTCAGCCGGTGCGCTGCCCGGGCGTGCCCGGCCACCGAGCCGGCGGCGCTTCTGGCGGCCGGCAGGTCGGCCTCGGAGATCGCGGTCCGGAGCCCGCTGACCGCCTGCTCGGCCGCCTGCGCGTGCTGGCGGGCCAGCGCCGCGGTGACGGCGACCCACAGCAGCCCGGCCAGCGCCAGCCCGAACCCGGCCGCGAGGGCGTACCGCAGCAGCCCGCGCCGCCGGCCGCCAGGTCGCCGGCGTGCGGGCGCCGGTGTGGCGGCAGTCATCTGGTCCCTTTCAATGAAGTGCTGTCTACGCGTGGAGCTCGGCTGGAGAAATGTGGCAATAAAAAGAGCCGGTAATTACAAGACGTCACAATCGCTGTGGAGAATGATCACTGCTGGTTACGCTTTTCTTCAGGTGGCGCCCGGAGTGGGCGGAGCGCCGACCATCGAGAGGTCCGGCCGGACCGGGTGCTCGCTGCGGTGCCCCAGCCGCCCGGCCAGGCCGGTCAGCGCCGCGCCCGCCAGCAGCACCGTCGCGGCCAGTCCCAGGACCAGCTGCGGAGGCAGGCCGGTCAGCGGAACCGACGGGATCGACGGGATCGCAGCGGCCGGAGGACCGGCCGGCCGGGCCGGTGGCGCCGGCTTGGGAGAGGCCGGGGACGGAGCGGGGGGCGCGTTGCGGCGCTTGCCCGGTGCGGCCGGGCCAGGCTGCCCGGCACCCGACCCCGGGCCCGACGTGGTTGGCGGCAGCGGAGAACCCCCCGTGCCGTCCTGCTGATTCTCGATCGCAAGCATGCCGGTCGCCGAGCAGCCGGCATCGGCGGCGGTGACCGTCGCCCCGGTGGCCAACCCGCCGGTGAGCCAGGAGGCCCGGAACGAGCCGGCGGCGTCGGCGGTCACCGCGCCGGTGCTCCGGCCGTTCACGCCGACCACCACCCGGGATCCGGCGGCGAAGCCGGTCCCCTGTACCTGGAGGAGTCCCGAGCCGGCCGTAGCGACACCCGAGACCGCGCACCCGAGCGCGGGCGGGTAGCTGGCCGCCCCGGCCAGGCCAGCCATGTTCCACCAGCAGGACAGCAGCATCAGCCCGCCTGACAAGAGCACGAGAAATGCCCGGGAACGGGACCGGGTTTCGGCCCCGTGCTCGGTAACGCGCTTGGGCATGCTTTTCACGCCGATGTACTCAACATTGGTTTACCCCGAATCCGCGAGCGTAATGTAGCGGTCAGATACGGTAATTTACAAGCGTTTGACAAAGGACGTTTGGCGTCAGCTGCGCACTCGCGGTGGAGAGCTGTCAGGCCCGCCCCGTAAGCTCGTCCCATGAGCTTGGCGGGACTGATCGACGCCGCCCTCGACGACCCAGCACTGGCCACCGTGATCCAGGCCGCCGGCCGCTCAGGCGCCCGGCCACTGGCCCTGTCCGGCCCGGCCGCGCTCGCTCCGCTCGCGATCGCCACCCTGGCAGGCCGCGCGGGCCGGACGGTGCTGGCGGTGACCAGCACCGGACGCGAGGCCGAGGACCTGCTGGCCAGCTTGCAGTGCCTGCTGCCCCCGGACTCGGTCGCGCTGTACCCGGGCTGGGAGACGCTGCCGCACGAGCGGCTCTCGCCCCGGGCCGACACCATCGGCCGCCGGCTCGCGGTGCTGCGACGGTTGCGCCACCCCGACACCCGCGACCAGAGCACCGGCCCGTTGAGCGTGGTGGTCGCGCCGGTCCGCTCCGTCCTGCAGCCGCAGGTTCCCAACCTGGGGGACCTCGAGCCGGTCAGCATCTCGATCGGCGACTCCGGGCGCGAGCTGGAAGAGATCGTCACGGCGCTGGCGGCTGCCGGCTACGGGCGTACCGAGCTGGTGGAGAAGCGCGGCGACTTCGCGGTCCGGGGCGGCATCCTCGATGTCTTCCCACCAACCGAGGAGCACCCGCTGCGGGTCGAGTTCTGGGGCGACACGGTGGAGGAGATCCGCTGGTTCGCCGTCGCCGACCAGCGCAGCCTGGAGATCGCCGACCGCGGGCTCTGGGCCCCGCCGTGCCGCGAGCTGCTGCTCACCGACCAGGTCC
>NZ_DASVSG010000071.1:0-43702 GCF_036388195.1 Jatrophihabitans sp.
AACGCCTCCCCGGGCGCGGTGCGCGCCGTCGAGTTGCTGAACCTGGCGCGTGCCGGGGTCGGCACGGACGCCTTTTCCGCAGGAACGGCCGCCGAGGACGACGCCCTGACCGACCTGCTCATGAGCGACGAGCTGCGGGCCGGGCTCTACTCCTTCGACCTGGTGAACAAGCGCGCCAAGCGGCCGGCCGGTGCGCCGGACAAGTCGCTGGCCCGCAAGGTCACCAAGGTCGGCGTGGTGGGCGCGGGGCTGATGGCCGGCCAGCTTGCGCTGCTGTTCGTCCGCCGGCTCGAGGTGCCGGTCGTGCTCACCGACCTCGACCAGGACCGGCTGGACCGGGGGGTCGACTACGTGCACGGCGAGCTCGACTCGCTGCTGGCCAAGGGCCGGATCAACCAGGACAAGGCCAACCGGCTCAAGGCGCTGGTGACCGGCTCGCTGACCAAGGACGCCTTCGCCGACGCCGACTTCGTGATCGAGGCGGTGTTCGAGGAGCTGTCGATCAAGAAGGCGGTCTTCGCCGAGCTGGAGCAGCACGTCTCGCCCGAGGCGATCCTGGCGACCAACACCTCATCGCTGTCCATCACCGAGATGGCTGCGGAGCTGCGGCACCCCGAGCGGGTGGTCGGCTTCCACTTCTTCAACCCGGTCGCGGTGCTGCCGCTGCTGGAGATCGTCCGCGGCGCCAAGACCGACGACGCGTCGCTGGCGACGGCGTTCGCGGTGGCCCGGACGTTGAAGAAGTCGGCCGTGCTGGTGTCCGACGCTCCGGCCTTCGTGGTGAACCGGCTGCTGACCCGGTTCCTGGGCGAGGTCACCGCCGCGGTGGACGAGGGCACCCCGATCGAGGTCGCCGACCGCGCGCTGGCGCCGCTGGGCCTGCCGATGCCGCCGTTCGTGCTGCTGGCCCTGGTCGGCCCGGCGGTCGCGCTGCACGTCGCCGAGACCATGCATGCGGCCTATCCGGACCGCTACCCGGTGTCGGAGAACCTGCGGCGCCTGGTCGAGGCCAAGAAGCCGGGTGTGTACGTCTGGGACTCCGGCAGCCCGGAGGTCGACCCCGAGGTGGCGGAGCTGTTCGTCTTCGGCGACCGGCCGTCCACCGAGGAGCAGGTGCGCGAGCGGGCGCTGGCGGCGCTGGCCGAGGAGATCGACCTGATGCTGGCCGACGGCGTGGTCGCCGAGCCGCAGGACATCGACCTGTGCATGCTGCTGGGCAGCGGCTGGCCGTTCCACCTCGGTGGCGTCACCCCGTACCTGGACCGCCACGGCGTCTCCGAGCGGGTCCGGGGCAGCCGGTTCCTGGCGCCGGGGATCGCCAGCGTTCCGAGCGCGTGAGCCGCCGCGTCACGAACTCTCGAGCCCCGGCGTTCCCGAGCGCTTGAGCCCCAGCGTTTCCGAGCGCTTGAGCCGCGCGGCTCAGGGCATCTCTGCCATCGCCCGCAGGTCCTCGGGCCCGAGGTCCAGCAGCGACGCCTGGTTGCTGCCCGGCCGGTAGCCGACCACGGTGGCGTCCGCGCCGAGCGCCACGACCTGGTCGTTCCACCACAACGGGGTCAGCGGGGCCTCGATCGGAAAGCCGTCCGGCTGCAGCGCCGGCGCCGATGGCGATGCCGGCCTCGACGAGCTGCTGGCCGAGGATGCCGACGGGCCCGAACCGGACGGCGACCCGGTGACGCCCACCGTGCTGGAGCCGCTGACGGTCACCGCCGGGCCGGACGGGCCCGAGGACCCCGGCCGGCTGCTGCGGGCCGGCTGGCTGCTCGGCGCGGGCGGCTGGACGAGCGCCAGCACCTCCACCCGGTCGGTGCCCAGGTTCTTCAGCTGGGCGACGATCAGCCGGCGCCGTGCTCCGACCTGGGCGTACACCGCGAACGCCGAGCCGTCCGGGTTGAAGCTGGCCGGGCCGGTCACCACGGTGATCCCCCGGGTCGGGGAGAACCACCGCACCCCGGCCACCGTGGTCGGGCTGGCGGTGGGCGAGGCTGAACGGCTCCGGGCCGGCGAGCTGCTGGCGCCGGACCGGGTGCCCGATGCCGACGGGCTGGCGGTCGAGGTGGCGGTCGAGGTGGCCCAGCGCAGCGGCATCAACCCGAACCGCCGGACGGCCACGTCCCAGACCAGCAGGTTGGTCGCATCGGCAGCCAGCGGGTGCACCGGGCCGAGCCGGCGCAGCGACCTGTCCGGCCGGACCAGGGTCGCCGCGGCCGACAGCGGCTCCAGCGCCACGCCGTTGTCGAAGACCCGGTTGACCGGCTGCCAGACCACCATGCCGACGGCGGTGTCGGTGGCTATCCGGGTGCCGGTCGGCAGGAACTGGGAGATGCCGACCCGCCGCCCGGCCGCGTCATAGCGCTGCACGGCGAAGTCGCGCAGGTCCGGTGGCCCGGTCGCGCTGGGGCTGGCCGACGGCGTCCGGCTGGGCGTCGCGCTGCCGGTGTAGATCAGCTTGCCGGGCTCGGTCAGCCCGGTCTCGACCAGCACCGCGGCCCGGGCCGCGGCCGGGACCACCGCATCGGCCGGCCCGAGGTCGGAGACGCTCAGATCCGGCCGCACCGCGTAGGCCCGCTGGCGACCGTCCAGCTCTGCAAGCACCACGCTGAGGCCGCGCCCGGTCACCACCGACAGCGGCCGGGCGGTGGCCGGCAGCCGCACCGGCCGGACCGTACGTCCCTGCCGCGCCTCCACCGTGCCGGCCCGGATGACCAGCAGGTCCGGTACCGCCGTGGGCGCCTGCGGGCTGCCGGTCACCCCCACGGAGGTGCCACTGGGCCGCGACGACGGCTGCGGCTCGCCGTTGGCGATCAGGATCACGGCCAGCACGAACAACACCGCCACCCCGAACCCGGGGGTGTTGGTCCAGTGCGGCAGCTGGAGCTGCGGGCGGGTCGTCACGAGAGGTCACGCTAGGAGATCAGCGACGCTTCGCTGTCGGCCGAGGCGGGGAAGGAGACCTCGACCCGCAGGCCGCCGGCTGCGTTGGCGCTGGCTGAGATCGACCCGTTGTGGGCGTCCACGATCGCCCGGACGATCGACAGCCCCAGGCCCGCGCCGCGCTGGCCGGTCCGCGCCCGGCCGCCCCGCCGGAAGGCGTCGAAGAGCCCCTCGACCTCCTCCGGCTGCACCGGCACCCCGCTGTTGAGGACCACGATCTGGGACGTGCGGTACGGCGCGGAGCCGGCGGACTCGGTCTTGATCTGCACCCAGCCGCCGGGCACGTTGTAGCGCACCGCGTTCTCGACCAGGTTGCCGATCACCCGCTCCAGCAGCCGGGGATCGCCGGTGGTGCGCACCGGCTCGCCCTCGGCGGTGATGGTGATGCCGCGGGTGACCGCCTCGGCCTTGGCCGCAGCGACCGCGTTCGGGATCAGCTCGTTGAGCGTGACCACCTCGGTGAGTTCCAGGCTCTGCCCCTCCCGGCCCTGCAGCCGGGCCAGCGCCAGCAGCGCGTCCACCAGTCGCTGGGCGCGGTTGGTCGCCTCCCGGACCACCTCGCCCATCCGGCGCAGCTCGTCCGGCGGCGCGTTCGGGTCGGACAGGGTCACGTCCAGCTCGGTCTGGATCACCGCCAGCGGCGTCCGCAGCTCATGGCTGGCGTTGGCCACGAACCGGCGTTGACTGCCGAAGGCCGCGTCCAGCCGGCCGAGCATCTCGTCGAAGGTGTCGGCCAGCTCGCGCAGCTCGTCGTCCGGGCCACCCAGCCCGATCCGCTCGTTGAGCGTCTTGGTCGACAGCTGCTTGGCCGTCGCGGTGATCCGGGCGACCGGGCGCAGCGCCTGGCGGGCCAGCAGGTAACCGCCGATCGAGCCGATCAGGACGATCACCCCGAAGTACAGCAGCCCGTTGTTGAGCAGGTAGTGCAGCGCGTCAGCACGCATCGCTTCGCGCGCCTGGGACGGGTTCCACTTGGCCGGCGGAGTACCCGCGGTGTCGGTGATGATCACGTCGCCGGGGTTGGGCGGCAGCGAGATCTGACTGAGCGCCCGGTCGAGCAGGATGTAGGACGTGGCCAGCAGCGCAGCGCCGATCAGCAGCACCAGGGCGCCATATAACAGCGCCATCCGGATCCGCAGCGATGGCTGCACCAGTCTCACTGGTCGGTCGAACCCCCAGACTCATCACCCTCGGCGGCCGCGGTGACCAGGGTGGGATCCACCCGGTAACCCGAGCCCACCACGGTCTCGATGATGGGTGGCTCGCCGAGCTTGCGCCGCAGGGTCATCATGGTGACCCGCACGGTGGTCGTGAACGGGTCGGCATGCTCGTCCCAGACCCGGTCGAGCAACTCCTCACTGGAGACAACGACTCCGGCGGCCGAGAGCAACGTCTCCAGCACGCCGAATTCCTTGCGGGTCAGGTCGACGTTGCGCCCGGAGCGGGTCACGGTGCGCTTGGCCGGGTCCAGCACCAGGTCGCCGGCCTGCAGCACCGGCGGGGCGGCCGGTGTCGCGCGCCGGCCCAGCGCCCGCACCCGGGCCACCAGCTCGGCGAAGGCGAAGGGCTTGGCCAGGTAGTCGTCGGCGCCGAGGGCCAGGCCCTCCACCTTGTCCTCGATGGAGCCGCTGGCGGTCAGCATGATCACCCGGGTCAGCACGCCCTCGTCGGTCAGCGAGCGGCAGATCTCATCGCCGCTCTTGCCCGGCAGGTCGCGGTCGAGCACCACCACGTCGTACCGGGTGGTGGTCGCCTTGTTGAAACCCTCGTCGCCGTCGTATGCGACATCGACGGCCATTCCCTCTCGCCGCAGACCGCGGACCACGGCATCCGCCAGCTGAGTCTCGTCTTCAACCACAAGTACGCGCACGCTGTCTCCGCTTCTGGGTGCCCTCGGCTCCGGAGCCGAGAGCGCAGGTAATGGGGCAACGATCTCACGAACAGCAAGCAAGCAGGTGCAGGAGGTCACTCACGTCGGCGGTCGGTGTCCTGAACTGGCGCGGAACCGGCCGCGAAGAGCTCCGCTCCGCCGTCGGCAGGACCGTCGCCGCGCCCCAGCACGGCCGCGGCGAACTCTACCGCCCGCCGGGAGATGCCCTGGGGGGTCAGGCCGATGGCAGCGCGCACCTCGGCGACCTTGCCGTGCTGGAGGAAGTCGACCGGAATGCCGATCTGGCGGGTCGGGACGCCCACTCCCTGCTCGCCGAGGTACTGGGCGAACCGGGAGCCCGCGCCGTTGACCGCCACGCCGTCCTCGATGGTGACCAGCACCCCGGCCTGCGCAGCGAAGTCAGCCAGCGCCGGCGGCACCGGGGTCACCCAGCGTGGGTCGATCACCCGGACGGTGTAGCCGGCCTCGCCGATCCGCTCGGCGGCGTCCAGGGTGTCGGCGGCCATCGCGCCGACCGAGACCAGCAGGACGTCCACCGGGCCGGCGGCCGTCTCGGCCAGCACGTCGATGCCGCCCACCGAGCGCAGCGCCGGGATGTCGGCGCACAGCGGGGTCTTGGGATAGCGCAGCACCGAGGGGGCGTCGTCGATGGCCAGGCACTCGGCCAGTCCCGCCCGCAGGGTCGGCTCGTCGCGCGGCACCGCCACGTGGATGCCGGGGACGATGCCGAGCATCGCGATGTCCCACATGCCGTGGTGGCTGGCGCCGTCCTCACCGGTGACCCCGGCCCGGTCGAGCACCAGGGTGACGCCGGCCTTGTGCAGCGCGACGTCCATCAGCAGCTGGTCGAAGGCGCGGTTGAGGAACGTGGCGTACAGCGCGATCACCGGATGCAGCCCGGCCGCTGCCATGCCGGCGGCCGAGGTCATGGCGTGCTGCTCGGCGATGCCGACGTCGAAGCAGCGGTGCGGGAACTCCGCCGCGAACGCCCCGAGGCCCACCGGGTCCAGCATCGCGGCCGTGATCGCCACCACGTCGTCGCGGACGGCGCCGATCCGCACCATCTCGTCGGAGAACACCCCGGACCAGGTCTGGCCGCCCTTGCTCAGGAACTCGCCGGTCTCGGGGTCGAAGGCGCCGCCGCCGTGCATGTGATCGGCCTGGTGGTTCTCGGCCGGGGCGTAGCCGTAGCCCTTGCGGGTCACGCAGTGCACCAGCACCGGCCCCTCGAACTGCCGGGCCAGGGAGAAGGCGTGCTCCAGCGCGGCCAGGTCATGGCCGTCCACCGGGCCCATGTACTTCAGCCCGAGGTCCTCGAACATGCCCTGCGGGGCGAGCAGGTCCTTCATGCCGCGCTTGATGCCGTGCAGCGCGCCGTACAGCGGCGGGCCCACCACCGGCGTCCGGCCCAGGGTCTCCTTGACGTTGCCCAGCATCCGCTCGTACCCGGGCCGCAGCCGCAGGCCGGCCAGGTGCTCGGCCAGGCCGCCGATGGTCGGCGAGTAGGACCGGCCGTTGTCGTTGACCACGATCACCACGGGCCGGTCGGAGGTGGCGATGTTGTTCAGCGCCTCCCAGCACATGCCGCCGGTCAGCGCGCCGTCGCCGACCACCGCGACCACCGGGCGCCGGTCGCCGCGGACGTCGAAGGCCTTGGCCAGGCCGTCGGCGTAGGACAGCGCCGTCGAGGCATGGGAGTTCTCGATCCAGTCGTGCTCGCTCTCGGCGCGGCTGGGATAGCCGGACAGCCCCCGGCTCTGGCGCAGCGTGGAGAAGTTCTCGTGCCGGCCGGTGACGATCTTGTGGACGTAGCTCTGGTGGCCGGTGTCGAACAGGATCGGCTCGGTCGGCGAGTCGAACACCCGGTGCAGGGCCAGGGTCAGCTCGACGGCGCCGAGGTTGGGACCCAGGTGGCCCCCGGTGCGCGAGACGTTGCGCACCAGGAAGTCGCGGATCTCGGTGGCCAGCGAGGCAAGCTCCTCGGAGCTGAGCTGGCGCAGGTCAGCGGGGCAGGAGATCCGGCTCAGAAGAGGGCTCACGGGACGTCAGCCTACTTGCACCGTGCCGTTTTCGTGGTCGTCATGAGCGGTTCCACAAGGGCCGCAATACCGCGATGCATTCCACGTGATGGGTCATCGGAAAGGCATCGAACGCCGACAGCTCGTCCAGCTGCCAGCCCGCGTCCAGAGCGATCCGGACATCCCGGGCAAGCGCCGCCGGATCGCAGGCGACGTAGATCACCACCCGCGGTCCGGCCGCCAGGATCGCGCTGAGCACCTCCCGGCCGGCGCCGCTGCGGGGCGGGTCCAGCACCACGATGTCCACACCGTCCGCGCTCAGGTCGCCGGTGGCTGCCTGGACCGTCGCGGCGCTCACCGTCGCGCGCCGGACGGCGGCCCATGGCTGATCCGCCAGGTTGGCGCCGGCGTCGGCGACGGCGGTGGGCTCGGCCTCCAGGCCCAGCACCCTGCCGGTCGACGTCACCGCCGAGGCCAGCGCTGCGGTGAACAGCCCGGAGCCGGCGTACAGGTCCAGCACCCGCTCCCCCGGCCGCGCCGACGCCGCCCGCAGCACCGTCGCGGTGAACACCTCGGCGGCCTGCGGATGGGTCTGCCAGAAGCCTGCCGGGTGCACGGTGAACTCCCGGCCGGCCACCGCATAGCGCAGCGCGGGCGGCCCGGACAGCTGCTCGGTGCTCAGCACCGGCCGGGCCGGTCGCCGGTTCCCGCCATGCCGGCCACGGCTGTCGCGGCGCGGCCGGGCCGGCCGGGACCGGTGGGCCAGCTCCACCACCTCGCCCCGGTCATCGACTGCCACCTCCAGCTCGGCCAGGCCCGGCCAGTCCGACTGCAGGGCACGCGCGTCCCCCACGCCCGGAGCGCCGATCGGGCAGTGGCTCAGCGGCACGACACGGTGCGAGCGATGCGCCCGCAGCCCCAGCTCGCCGGCCGGGCCGACCGCGAACCGCACCCGGCGCCGCCAGCCCAGCCCGTCCCCGTCGTCCAGCGGCTGCACGGTGACGGCGCGCTCCAGGCCGGCCAGCCGGCTCAGCTGCTCGGCCACCACCGCCGCCTTCAGCGCCCGTTGCCCGGGCAGCGAGACGTGCTGGAAGTCGCAGCCGCCACAGCCGCCGGGATGGGCGTACGGGCAGGGCCGGCTGACCCGGTCCGGCGAGGCCGTCCGGATCTCGACGGCGTCCGCGCGGCAGAACGAGCCGCCCCGGTCCTCGGTCACCTCCGCCAGCACCGTCTCGCCGGGCAGCGCGTGCCGGACGAAGACCACCCGGCCGGCAGAGCGAGCCACGCAGTGCCCGCCGTGCGCGATCGCCTCCACCCGCACCTCGAGCCGGCGTCCCAGCCAGCTCTCGGCGGCGGCCGGCTGCGGCTGCCGGCCGGCCCGCTGACCCGCCCGCTCGTCCATCAGCACAGCCTATGCACGCACCCGGCGGGCCCGGCGATTCCCCCCGATCGCGGTAGCCGACCGGACGCGGCCCGCGGTGTGTACCGTCCCGGGGGTGCACATCGTCGTCATGGGGTGCGGACGGGTCGGATCCACCCTCGCGCACCATCTGCAGCGCCTGGACCACAGCGTGGCCATCATCGACCAGGACCCGAACGCGTTCCGGCGGCTCGGGGACCATTTCAAGGGCAAGACCATCGCCGGGATCGGCTTCGACCGCGACACCCTGGTCGAGGCCGGGATCGAGAACGCCGACGCCTTCGCGGCGGTGTCCAGCGGCGACAACTCCAACATCATCGCCGCCCGGGTCGCCCGGGAGACCTTCGGCGTCGGCCACGTGGTCGCCCGGATCTATGACCCGCTGCGCGCGGAGGTCTACGAGCGCCTCGGTATCCCGACCATCGCCACCGTGCCGTGGACGGCCGGCCGGCTGCTCAAGACCCTGCTGGGCGGCGCCATCGACGAGGAATGGCGCGATCCCACCGGCCAGGTGGTGATGCTGCACCTCATCCTGGCCGAGGGCTGGATCGGCAGGAAGCTCACCAGCTTCGAGGAGGCCACCGGCTGCCGGGTGGCGCTGATCAGCCGGTTCGGCAAGGGCGAGCTGCCCACCCCGGCCACCGTGATCCAGGCCGGCGACGAGCTGCACGTGACCGCCACCGACGATCTCACCGAAGGCATCCGGGCTGCCGCCGCGGCCGGACCGGCAGGAGGGCACCACTGATGCGGATCGCGATTGCCGGAGCCGGAGCGGTGGGCCGCTCGATCGCCCGGGAGCTGCTGACCAACGGCCACCAGGTGCTGCTGATCGACAAGGACGCCGGCAAGGTGCGCCCGTACCGGATCCCGGAGGCCGACTGGATGCAGGCCGACGCCTGCGAGCTGTCCAGCCTGGAGGACGCCCGGCTGGAGGAGTTCGAGGTGGTGATCTCGGCCACCGGCGACGACAAGGTGAACCTGGTGGTCTCGCTGCTGGCCAAGACCGAGTTCTCGGTGCGCCGGGTGGTGGCCCGGATCAACCACCCGGCCAACGAGTGGCTGTTCAACGAGTCCTGGGGGGTGGATGTCGCGGTGTCGACGCCCCGGGTGCTGGCCGCCCTGGTCGAGGAGGCCGTCTCGGTCGGCGACGTGGTGCGGCTGTTCACGCTGCGGGAGGGCCAGGCGAACCTGATCGAGGTGACCCTGCCGGTCGGCGCGCCGTGCGCGGGGGTGCCGCTGCGCGATGTGCAGCTGCCCTCGGACGCGGCGATGGTCGCGATCATCCGGGGCTCGCGGGTCATCGTGCCGACCCCGGACGAGCCGCTGGAGCCCGGCGACGAGCTGCTATTCGTCGCCCTTCCGGAGGCTGAGCCCGCCATCCGGCGCGCTGTCTGCGCCGCGTAGCCCGGCGGCGGGCTGCGAACCCGGCTGCGAACCCGGCTGCGATTCCGGCTGCGATTCCGGCGGCGTCGGCTCGGCAGGCTCAGCCGGTGCGGGGACGGCTGGCGCGAGCTGGCGCCGGGCCCGGCGTACCACCCAGAACACCACGGCGACCACGGCCAGGTACAGCGGCAGCCCCATGACCAGCTTGGCCACCGCCAGCAACCCGGTGCGGTTCTCCTGGAACAGGCTCAGCTGCACCACCGCCCGCGCCACGAACATCGCCAGCACCGCCGCCGTGGCGATGTCATAGCCCCGGCGCAGCTCGCGCACCTTGTGCCAGCGCTGGCCGGGTGGCAGCGGCGCGGGGTCCAGGTACTCCCAGATCACCCCGACCAGGGGCCGGCGGACCAGCAGGGACAGCGCGAACAGCGCCGCATACCCGAACGCCGAGACGATGCCCAGCACGAAGAAGCCCCGGGCCTCGCCGGTCCGGGCGGCGATGGCCGCGGCGATCGCGACGCCGATCAGCCCGCTCAGCGCCTGCTGCACCGATTGCCGGCGGGCCATCCGGTAGCCGGCGACCAGCACCGCCGAGGCCACCGCGGCGATGACGGCGGTCCGCAACCCGCCAACGGTGTTGGCGATCACGAAGACCAGCAGCGGGATGGCGGCGGCGATCGTGCCCGACCAGCCGCCCAGCGAGGCCAGGATCTGCTGGCGGGTCCGGTCGCGCAGGTCCTCCGGCGAGGTCACTGACTAGCCGTCCTGTGGTTCGGCCGCCTCAGCGGCCGCGGCCAACTGCTCGGCGGCCTCCTTCGGCAGCTGCAGCGGAACGGGTTCGCGCACCGGCAACGGGTCCGAGCCACGGACCACCACCAGGCCACGGAAGGCGTCCAGGAACGGTTTCGCCTCGTCCTCCTCGGCCGCCGGCGCCCCGGCCAGCATCGCTCGCACGAACCAGCGCGGGCCGTCGACGCCCAGGAACCGCACCGGGGTCAGGCCACCGGGCACCGGCAGCCGGCCGACGAGCTCGGCGCCGAACTCGCCGTCCTGCTCGGACACGGTGCCGCCCTGGGTGGAGATCGAGGCCTTGATCTCGGCTCGGATCTCGTCCCAGATGCCGTCCTTGCGGGGCGCGGCGAACACGCCCAGCTGCATCTGGCCGTTCGGGTTGAGCATCGTCACCCCGACCACCTGGCCGGTCTCGTTCACCTCGACCCGGATCTCCAGGCCGGCTTCGACCGGCACCCGCAGCGCCCCCAGGTCCAGCCGCTCTACGTCATCAGCCGGGGTGTCGGCGACGTCGTAGGGCCCGGTGGTGAGCGCGTTCTCGTGGGATCGCCTGGTCTCCCAGGGTGGGGTGGCATCGAGCTTGGACTGCTCGGTGCGCTTCTCCTTGCGCCGGAGCGCCATTACCGATCGTCTCCTCTGTTGTTCGCCGCCGGCACAGTGTCCGCCGCCAGCAGGTCGCCGGTCGACAGGGCCGCGGCTCCGCCGGTCGAGCCATAGCCGGCAGCGCCGCGGGCGGATTCGGGCAGCCGGTCCACCACCTCGAACCTGGCCTGCTCCACCCGCTGGGCGATCCGCTCGCCCCGGCGCAACTCGACGGCATTCTCCCGGTCATGGTTGACGACGATGACTTTGATCTCGCCACGGTAGCCCGAAGGGATCGTCCCCGGCGCGTTGACCATGCCCAGGCCCACCCGCCAGGCGAGCCCCGAACGCGGCTGGACGAATCCGGCGTACCCGGCGGGCAGCGCGATGGCCAGCCCCGTCGGCAGCAGGGCACGCTCCCCGGGCTGCAGCCGGACGTCGACCATGGTGCACAGGTCCGCGCCGGCGTCGCCGTCCACGGCATAGCTGGGCAGCGGCGCGTCCGGATGCAGCCGTTGCACCTGGACCGGCACCGGCAGCGGACCGGACGCGATGTCCGTTACGTCCTCACCGGCTGCGCCAACCATCGGTCGGATCGTCACAGGGGCAAAGGCTACCCTCGTCCCGTGATGGACCCCGCTACCCACCAGCCCGACCAGGCCCGGCCGGCCGGGTACCACGAGCGGCTGCGGACGCCGAGGTGGTGGTACCTGGCCGCGGTGGGGGTAGCGGTCCTGCTCGGCCTGGAGTTCGCGGTGGCGATCTCCGGCTGGGTCGCCTGGGCGCCGTTCGCGCTGCTGTTGCCCGGCGCGCTGCTGACCGTCTGGCGGCTCTCCTCCGGCAGCGTCTCGGTGGACGGCGCCACCCTGCGGGCCGGCGAGCGCAGCGTCGCGGTGACCGAGATCGAGCAGGCGATCGATCTCAGCCCCACCGAGCTTCGCCGGCTGGTGGGCCGGCACAGCGACCCGCTCGCCTTCACCTACATCAGGTCCTGGGTGGGGCCGGGGGTGCAGCTGGTGCTGCGGCCGCCGGCCGATCCGCCGCAGCTCGGACGGCAGGCTCCGGGTGAGCCGGCCGATGCCCGGCAGGCTCCGGGTGAGCCGGCCGATCCGCCGCAGGACGATCCGTTGCCCGCCGAGCGCCTCCCGGAGCCGTACTGGGTGGTGTCGACCCGGCATCCGGACCAGCTGCTGGCCGCGCTGCAGGCCGCCCAGGCAGCCGGCTCGCGGTCGCGCTGAGCCCGGTCGCACGCTGCCAGCTGGGACACCACTCACCGAACCGCCCGTCCTGAACAGGAGCCGCCCCGTGTCACTCGGACGTTTCGAGGGCCAGGTCGCGCTGATCACCGGCGCCAGCCGCGGCATCGGCTTCGCGGTCGCGCAGCGGCTGGTGTCCGAGGGCGCCCGGGTCTGCATCACCGCGCGCAGGCAACCGGCGCTGGAGGCCGCGGCAGCCGAGCTGGGCGGGCCCGAGCGCGCGATCTTCGCCGCCGGCTCCGGTGACGACCCCGAGCACCAGGCGGCGGCGGTCGAGGCCACCATGGCGGCCTTCGGACGGCTGGACGTGCTGGTCAACAACACCGGCATCAATCCCACGTTCGGGTCGTTGCTGGAGATCGAGGACCGGCTGGCTCGCAAGATGTTCGACGTCAACGTGCTGTCGGCGCTGTCCTGGGTCCGGCTGGCGCACCGGGCATGGCTGGCCGAACACGGCGGGGCGGTGGTCAACATCGCCTCGGTGGCAGGCCTGGGCGTCTCTCCCGGCATCGCGTTCTACGGCATCACCAAGGCCGCCCTGATCAACCTGACCAAGCAGCTGGCGGTCGAGCTCTCGCCCGGCGTCCGGGTCAACGCCGTGGCGCCGGCGGTCGTGAAGACCAAGTTCGCCGAGGCGCTCTACGCCGCCAACGAGGAGGCGGTCGCGGCGGGCTACCTGCTCAAGCGCCTCGGTGAGCCGGCCGACATCGGCGCGGCGGTCGCGTACCTGGCCTCCTCCGACGCCGCCTGGACGACCGGTCAGACCCTGGTGATCGACGGCGGCATGGTCAGCGGCCTCTGAAGGCGTCCGGTGAAGGGGTCCGCTGAAGGCGTCCGGTAAGGGGTCCGCTGAATGCGTCCGGTAAAGGCGTCCGCTGAGTGCGGCCTCGACAGCCCCGGACCGAAGCCCTCACACCTGCCGGAACCAGCGCTCCTCGCTCAAGCCGCGCAGCTCGGCGAGCAGCGTCTCGCCGAGCGCCTTGGTGGCGCGGCGGTTGACCTCGGCTCCGGCCACCGCGCCGGCCATGAACGGCGCCAGGGTGGTGGTGCTCCTGCCGATCCGGCGCAGCACCTGGCTGCGCAGCTCTCGTTTGGCCGCGGCCCCGAACACCGCGCCGAGGCCCGCGCCGCCGACCTGCGGCGAGATCGCGCGGCGGCGTACCCACGACATCAGGTAGGCGCTGGCCCGTTCGGAGGCGCTGCCCTTGGCCGGGCGTTCCAGCAGCTCATGCAGCTCGGCGACCAGCTTCAGCTCCACCGCGGTGACGCTGAGCATCTCGGCGGCCAGCTGGACGGGCGCGGCCAGCAGCATCGGCGGGCTGAGGAACTCCACCGCGGCCAGGCCGCCGGCGGCCGCGCCGAGCGCGGCGGTGGTCTTGGTGGCCTGCCGGATCAGCCGTTCGGCGATCTCGATGTCGCTGAGGCCGGGGTGCTGGCGCCGCAGCGTCAGGGCGTCGCGGACCGGCACCCGCGGGGCCAGCTCGATGATCAGGTCGGCCAGCCAGCGCCCGGCGGCCACCGCGCGGATGCCGGATGCCTTGGCGCTGCGGGTGAGCGCCGGGATCAGGGCGGCCAACGCCTTCTGCCGGCTGCGCCGATCGCTGGCGGGATCGCCGTCGGATCCTGAGGCGGTTGCCCGGGCCACCAGGTCCGCTATCTCGTCATTGGCCATGAGTCACCTTCCCACGCTGATCGCGCGCATGCCGGGTCGCGACCGGAGCTCGATCGCGACGGGGCCGGAGAGGTCACCGAGGCCGGGCATCGGGCGCTGAACCGAGCGCCGCCGGCCTCGCGGAACGACACGGGCCGGCGGACGCGGGCACAACGACTCAGGCGCAGTCGCGGCAGATCGGCTGGCCGTTCTTCTCACGCGCCAGCCGGCTGCGGTGGTGCACCAGGAAACAGCTGGAGCAGGTGAACTCATCGTCCTGCTTGGGCAGGACCCGGACGGTGAGCTCCTCGCCGGACACGCTGGACAGATCTGCCCCGGGCAGCTCCAGCGACTCGGCCAGCTCGGTCTCGTCGACATCGATCGATCCCGACTGCGCCTCGGCCCGGCGGGCCTTCAGCTCCTCCAGCGAGTCCTCGTTCAGTTCATCAACATCGCCCCGACGGGGGGCGTCATAATCGGTGGCCACTACCTCTCAACTCCTCGATCTCCCAAGCGCACACGATCCGGCTGTTCGGACCACCGGCGGCGGACTACGCCCCCGCTGGCGCGGAACCGTATCGCGTCACGCCTGCGCTCCAACGACCGGGCAGCCCTCACCATTCCCGAAGCCGATCCGGCTAGGCTGGCCACGCGAATACGGCTTGCTCGGCAGGAGGTGACGAAGGCCGCTATGTCCACCGCGACACGGCGTCGGCCGCTGCCTGCCCTGGCGTTCCTGCTGGCGCTCAGCGTCCTCACCGCCATCGTCTGGTGGCGGGTGCTGCACCGCCCCGAGCCGGCCCAAACCGCCGAGCCGCAGACCGTCGCGCCGACGGCCAGCTGCACCCCGGGCGGCGCCAAAGCGGTCCGGCTGCCGACCCCCGCGTCGGTGTCGGTGGTGGTGCTCAACGGCGCCGGACGCGACCTGCTGGCCACCAAGGTCACCAGCCAGCTCAAGGGCCGGGGCTTCAAGACGGGCACGCCGGGGACCACCACGGCGCTGAACGGGGTCGGCGAGATCCGGTACGGCGCCGCCGGCCGGGCCGGCGCCACCCTGCTCAGCTATCACCTGCCCGGCGCGAAGCTGACGCCGTCCAACCGCTCCGACGCCAGGGTCAACCTGGTGCTCGGCGCCGGTTTCCGCGCGCTGGCGTCCGCCGATACGGCCAGCAAGGCCGTGGCCGGCGCCAGCAAGCCCTGCTGAGGCCAGTCTCAGCCGATCTCGGCGACCCCGGCCGCGGTGAGCAGCTGGAAGAACTCCTCGGCCCGCAGCGGGTGCGCGCCGGCCACCAGGTGGGCGCCGGCGGGACGCCCGCGCAACCCGGAGGTGGCCACCCCGGCTTCGGCGGCGATCAGCAGGCCGGCGGCGAAGTCCCATTCGTTGAGCGGGCCCTCGTAGTACAGGTCCACCCAGCCGGCTGCCAGCGCGCAGAGGTCCAGGGCCGCCGAGCCCAGCCGGCGCAGGTTGCCGACGCTGGCCAGCAACTCCCCCGCGGCTCGTCCCTGCCGAGCCCGCCGGGCCGGGTCGTAGCTGAAGCCGGTCGCCAGCACCGCCTGGTCCAGCGGCGCGGGCCTCGGCCCGGTCAGCCGGCGGTCGCCGAGGAACGCGCCAGAACCGGCCGCTGCCCGGAACAGCTCTCCGGTGGCGGGGTTGTGCACGCAGCCGGCCACTGTCTCCCCGTGCACCTGGGCCGCGATCGAGACCGCGAAGTACGGCAGCCCGAGCATGAAGTTCACCGTGCCGTCGATCGGGTCCAGCACCCAGCGCACCGGTGAGCCGGCCGTGCTCTGGCCGCCCGTCCCACCTTCCTCGCCCAGGACCGCGTCCCCCGGGCGCAGCTGGGCCAGCGCGGCGCGCAGGAACTCCTCCACCGCCCGGTCGGCGTCGGTCACCACATCGGTGACCGAGCTCTTGCTGCTGACGCTCAGGCCGGCCGCCTGGTGGCGCATCGCCAGCGCTCCGGCCCGGCCGGCCAGCTCGACGGCGATGTCGGACAGTTGCCTCGGATCCGGCACTGTGCCGGCCGCGGACGGGCCGTCAGTCATCGGCTTTGGCCTTTTTCATCTGCGGCTTCCGGAGCCCCTCGGCTATATGGTTTGGAGGTAGCCACCCTAACCAGCGGAGGAACGATGACCGCGCCAGCGTCAGACCAGCCCCAGATCCAGCTTGATGCGGCGTTCGGCGTCGACATCGGCGGCAGCGGCATCAAGGGAGCTGTCGTCGACACCGTGACCGGGGAACTGAGAACCCAGCGGGTCCGGATCCCGACCCCCAAGCCGTCCACGCCGGACAACGTCGCCGAGGTGGTGGTGCAGCTGGTCACCAGGGCCAACTGGGCCGGGCCGGTCGGCGCCACCTTCCCGGCGGTGATCAAGAGCGGGGTCGCCCGGTCGGCGGCCAATGTCGACCCGTCCTGGATCGGCACCGACGTCGACGCGGTGTTCTCCAAGGCGACGGGGCTGGAGGTCACCGTGCTCAACGACGCCGACGCGGCCGGGCTGGCCGAGGTCCGGTTCGGCGCGGCGCGGGGGGTGTCCGGCGTGGTGATCCTGCTGACCTTCGGGACCGGGATCGGCAGCGGCATCTTCCTCAACGGCCAGCTGGTGCCGAACTCCGAGCTGGGCCACCTGGAGCTCGACGGCCATGACGCCGAGTCGCGGGCGGCGGCCTCGGTGAAGGACAAGCAGAAGATGTCCTACAAGCAGTGGGCCAAACGCGTGCAGGTGTACATGTCGCATGTCGAGAGGCTGTTCTCTCCCGATCTGTTCATCGTCGGCGGCGGGGTCAGCAAGGACGCCGACCGGTGGGTGCCGCTGCTGAAGCTGCAGACGCCGGTGCGTCCTGCGCAGCTGCTCAACAACGCCGGCATCGTCGGCGCGGCCATGGCGGCTGCTGAACGCTGAATACGGCTGCTCTGGCTACAATGGACCGCGCGGGCATGGCACCAACGAAGGCATCGACATCGCTGCGATCGATTCGATGAACCCCAGCGGCTGGCTGACCCCACTTCTCCCCGCATATCGCGGGCCCGCCGGGGTCCGCCTTTGAACATGTGATCGCTGTATGAAAGGGCGTCCGTGGTTCCCAGCGAATCCTCCGAGCAGTCGCAGGTCAGCGCCGCCGCGACGGTCAGCCGTTCGGTGACCAAGACCGTCGCCGCGCCGGCCAAGAAGGCTCCCGCCAAGAAGGCCGCGGCCAAGAAGGCTCCCGCGAAGAAGGCTGCGGCGGGCGCCGCGCCGGCTCCGGACGCTGTCGACCCCGCGCTGGCCGACCCGGCCCTGGACGCCGAGCCGGCCGACATCCCCGCCGACATCGAGCTCGAGGAGATCCCGCTCGACGTCGAGGCGGACGCCGAGACCGAGGACCCGGTCGAGCCGCCGGAGGCGGAGTCCTCGGAGTTCACCTGGGACGAGGAGGAGTCCGAGGCGTTGCGGCAGGCCCGCAAGGACGCCGAGATGACCGCCTCGGCCGACTCGGTGCGCGCGTACCTCAAGCAGATCGGCAAGGTGGCGCTGCTCAACGCCGAGGAGGAGGTGGACCTCGCCAAGCGGATCGAGGCCGGCCTGTACGCCTCGGAGCGGCTGCGCCAGCTGGAGATCGCCGGGGAGAAGCTGCCGCTGCAGCAGCGCCGGGACCTCAGCTGGATCGTCCGGGACGGCGAGCGCGCCAAGAACCACCTGCTCGAAGCCAACCTGCGGCTGGTGGTGTCGCTGGCCAAGCGCTACACCGGACGCGGGATGGCGTTCCTGGACCTGATCCAGGAGGGCAACCTGGGCCTGATCCGGGCGGTCGAGAAGTTCGACTACACCAAGGGCTACAAGTTCTCCACCTATGCCACCTGGTGGATCCGGCAGGCGATCACCCGGGCGATGGCCGACCAGGCCCGCACCATCCGGATCCCGGTGCACATGGTCGAGGTGATCAACAAGCTCGGCCGGATCCAGCGCGAGCTGCTGCAGGACCTGGGCCGCGAGCCGACCCCGGAAGAGCTCGCCAAGGAGATGGACATCACCCCGGACAAGGTGCTGGAGATCCAGCAGTACGCCCGGGAGCCGATCAGCCTGGACCAGACCATCGGCGACGAGGGCGACAGCCAGCTCGGTGACTTCATCGAGGACAGCGAGGCCGTGGTGGCGGTGGACGCGGTGTCGTTCACGCTGCTGCAGGACCAGCTGCAGTCGGTGCTGCACACCCTGTCCGAGCGCGAGGCCGGCGTGGTCAAGCTGCGGTTCGGGCTCACCGACGGCCAGCCGCGGACGCTGGACGAGATCGGCCAGGTCTACGGGGTGACCCGGGAGCGAATCCGCCAGATCGAGTCCAAGACCATGTCCAAGCTGCGCCACCCGTCCCGGTCCCAGGTGCTGCGCGACTACCTGGACTAGCCAGCACGCCTCGGTGAACTCCGAGAGCTACTACAGCATGGTCGATGTCGAGGGACCCGACCTCGATCGCTTTGCCGAGTTCGCGGAGGTGACCGTTCGGTCGGCCGTCTTGCAGCCCGGCGACGCCGTCTTCATCCCGGTGGACTGGTGGCACCACCTGCGTGCGCTGCAGGTGAGCGTGAGCATCACCTTCGTCAATTTCCGGCTCGACGACACCTTCGGCAATCGCGGTTTCGAACTCGACTAGCGGCCTGCCGGCGTAGGGCAGAGCCGCTGTGCGGGCATCGAGCCCTGCCTGGGCTATGGTCGCTCGCGAGCCACCTCCTCGGTCGGCCGGAGTCGGAGGAACCGCGTGAACGGCGAGATCCACTCGATGACGGTGGCGCTCGCGGATGCCCGGCGGCGCTACGTCGACACCCACCCGGCCAGCCAGAAGGCGTACGAGGCGGCGACCGGCGCGCTGGCCGGCGGCAACACCCGCAGCACCCTGTTCTTCTCGCCGTTCCCGCTGACCATGACCGGTGGCGCCGGCTGCTGGATGACCGATCTGGACGGGCACAGCTACCTCGACCTGCTCGGCGAGTACACCGCGGGCCTGTTCGGGCACAACCACCCGGTCATCCGGCAGGCCCTCGACGCGGCGCTGGACGGCGGGTGGAACCTCGGCGCACATGGCGTCAACGAGACCGCCCTCGCCGAGCTGCTGTGCGCCCGCTTCCCGTCGCTGGACCTCGTCCGGTTCACCAACTCCGGCACCGAGGCCAACCTGCTCGCGCTGGCCACCGCCGTCCTGCACACCGGCCGCCGGTCCGTGCTGGTGTTCGACGGCGCGTACCACGGCTCGGTGCTCTCCTTCGACGGTGGCGGCATACCGATCAACGTCCCGCACCGGTGGGTGGTCGGCGCCTACAACGACATCGCCGGCGCCGAGCGGCTGATCGGTGAGCGAGCCGCCGACCTCGCCGCGATCCTGGTCGAGCCGATGCTGGGCAGCGGCGGCTGCGTGCCGGCCGATCCGGCGTTCCTCGCCCTGCTGCGCCGCGGCGCGGACGACACCGGCGCCGTCCTGATCTTCGACGAGGTGATGACGTCACGGATGTCGGTCGGCGGGATGCAGCACCGGCTCGGCATCACGCCGGATCTCACGACCCTCGGCAAGTACCTCGGCGGCGGCATGACCTTCGGGGCGTTCGGCGGCCGGCGGGAGTTGATGTCGCGCTACGACCCGCGCAGCCCGGACGCGGCGCCGCACGCCGGGACGTTCAACAACAACGTGCTCAGCATGGCTGCCGGCTACGCCGGGCTGAGCCGGCTGCTCACCACCGAGGTGCTCGACGCCCTGTTCCAGCGCGGTGAGCAGCTGCGGCAGGACCTCA
Organism: Jatrophihabitans sp.; assembly: GCF_036388195.1. GTDB lineage: Bacteria > Actinomycetota > Actinomycetes > Mycobacteriales > Jatrophihabitantaceae > Jatrophihabitans_A. The sequence goes on from NZ_DASVSG010000071.1 coordinate 19,687, forward strand.
ACGCCCTGTGTGTCGAAGCCGGCGCCCGGATGCGGTGGACCGGGATGGGCAGCCTGCTCACCGTGCACTTCCAGACCGAGCCGATCCGGGCCGCCCGCGACATCCGTCCGGAAGCAGAGCTGCGGGAGCTGTTCCATCTCGACATGCTCGAGCGCGGCTGCTACCTCGCCCGGCGCGGCATGATCGCCCTCAGCCTGGAGATCGGCGACGACGAGTGCCGGTCGTTCCGCTCGGCCGTCGAAGGGTTCCTCGCCGAACGAGGACCGCTGCTCAGGGCCTGACGCGACGGCCGACCTGGTGTCGGAAGAAGGGCCGCTGCCGTTCTGTGGTCAGCGGGGCCCGGTCAGACGTCTTCGATGGTGGCCGCGGCGGCAGCCCGCTTGACTGCCTCGCAACCCTCGTGTGCGCCGGCCTTCGTCTTGTAGGCCTCGCCGGAAGCGACGATCTCGCCGTTGCTCGCCTTGAGCCGGAAGCGGTACTGGTCGCCGCTCTTGTACACCTCGAACTTCGCTGCCATTGCTGTCCCTTCCTGGTCGCTGTGCCGGATGCCGGCACCGCCTGCGCGGCGTGCCGCGCTCTCGGAGGTCACGTCGGGCACAGTATCCCTCACTGAGCGATTTCCTCACCGAAGGCCGCAGGGCGCGTATTCACCCATTCCTGCCGATGGCGGCTCTCGCCGCGACTGCGCCGCCTGCACGAGCCGAGTGATTCCGAGACGGACAGGCGGCAGCCGTCACCCGAGCGATAAGCAGCGGGAGCGGGCCGAACAGGACCGTCATAGGCCGCGGGCCAGCCCGTCGAGAACCGACCCGGCCGGGCCGGTGGCCGCGGACCGGTAGCCGGCGCCTGCCCACAGGTGCAGCCGCTGCGGGTCGCCGGCCGCGGCCGCCGCCTGGCGCAGGCCGCGGGTGAGGTGGTGGATGGCCGGGTAACCCAGCGGCGCCGTCGCCTCGTGCCGTTCGACGAACTGGTTGCGCAGGCCACGCGCGGGCCGTCCGGTGAAGGCACGGGTGAGCACCGTGCCGGGAAAGGCCTGGTCGGCGAGTGCGTCCTTGTGGGTCGCCGACGCGCCACTCTCCGCGGTGCGCAGCAACAGGGTGCCGACGGCGACGCAGGCGGCCCCGGCGTGCAACAGCTCGGCGGCAGCTTGGCCGCCGTCCACCCCGCCGGTCGCCACCACCGGCAGATCGGTCACCGCGACAACAGCCCGGGTGAGCTCCAACACGGGCAGGGCGGCGACCGCGCGGCGCGGATCGAACGCGCCGCTGTGCCCGCCGGCCTCGCCACCCTGGACGACCAGCGCATCCGCCCCGACGTCGGCGGCAGCCCGCGCCTCGTCCAGCGTCGTGACGGTGATCAGCACCCGGCTGCCGGCCCGGCGCAGCGCCGCGACCTCCGCGGAGCCGGGCAATCCGAAGGTCACCGACACCACCGGCACCGGGTCTGCCAGGAGGAGATCGAGCTTGTCCTGCCACCCGTCGTCGTCCTCGACCAGCGGCGCCTGGCCCAGGTCGAGCCCGTAGCCGTCCGCCTCCGGCTGCAACTGCCGCGCGTACTGCCGGAACACCGCCTCCCCGATCGGGACAGGGTTCGGGGCGAACAGGTTCACCCCGAACGGCGCGCCGTACGCCCGCAGCTCGGCGATCTCGGCGGCCAGCGCCTCCGGCGTCTTGTAGCCACCGGCGAGGAAGGGAAACGCGTCGGCAGCTGCGACCGCAGCGCCGAGCCGCACCGTGGAAGCGCCACCGGCCATCGGCGCGGCGGCCAGGGGCAGCCGGCTCTCGAGCGGGCTGGGAGCCGGAGGCATCAGTGAGCAGTTCCCGGGGGCACGGTCGAAGTATCGCTCAGCGGAGCAGGGAGCCCGAACCCCAATACCTTGCGCACGCCTCACACGCGGCCAGGTACGTTCATGTGGAGTACATGTAAAGAAGGTGTCGGCGATCCTTGGCCGACAAAGTAGACGTCAGAGGCTCGGGGACTCTCGTAGCTTCGACTCAGACAAGGAGACACTGTGGTGGTACACCGTTCTACCGTTCGAAGGGGCGCGGTCGCGCTTCTGTCGGGCGGCGCCCTCCTACTAGGCGGCCTTGCGACCATGCCCGCAGGCGCCGCCCCCGCGCAGGCGGGTTGCGACAGCCGCACCAACAACACCTACAGCAAGATGCTGGAATGCGTCCGGCTCGAGGGCGTCCGCGAGCACCAGGCGGCGTTGCAGCGGATCGCCGACGCCAACGGCGGAACGCGGGCCGACAGCACCCCCGGGTATGCCGCCAGCGTCGACTACGTCATGGGCGTGCTAGCCGCCGCGGGCTGGGAGGCCGAGAAGGTCCCCTTCTCCTACGAGGCCACCGACTCCCTGCTGCGCCAGCTCACCCCGGTGCAGGCCACCTACGCCACCGGCGCCTACACCGGGACCGGAGAGGGCGACGTGACGGGCAACGTCATTCCCGTCGACCTCGCCCTGACCGGAGCCCGGGCCAGCAGCAGCGGCTGCGAAGCGGCTGACTTCGCGGGGCTGGACTTCTCCGGCACGAACGACATCGCGCTCATGCAGCGCGGGACCTGCGGCTTCAACGTCAAGGCGCTCAACGCCGAGGCTGCGGGCGCGGAAGCCGTGATCATCTTCAACCAGGGTAACGCGGACGACCGCTTGGGCCTCATCGTCGGCACCCTCGGCGGCGAGAACGTCGTCGGCATCCCGGTCGTCGGAGCCAGCTTCGCCCAGGGCGAGGCTCTGGCCGCGGCGGGTTCCACAGCTCAGGTGAAGGTCGACTTCCTGACCCGTCACTCCTTCAACGTCATCGCCGAGCTTGCCGGGCGCAACGACGACAACGTCGTGATGGCCGGCGCCCACCTGGACTCGGTGCCGGAGGGACCGGGCATCAACGACAACGGCAGCGGCTCCGCGGCGCTGCTCGAGGTCGCCCAGGCGATGACCAAGCTCCGTCCGGAGAACACCGTGCGCTTCGCGTGGTGGGGTGCTGAGGAAGAGGGCCTGATCGGCTCGACCCGGTGGGTTGCCCAGCAGTCTCAGGCGGAACTCGACCGGATCGCGCTGTACCTCAACTTCGACATGATCGGCTCGCCGAACTACATCTTCATGGTGTACGACGCCAACGAGTCGAGCTTCGAAGCGCCGGCCGGCGTGACGATCCCCGAGGGCTCAGCGGCGATCGAGAGGGTCTTCGAGTCCTTCTACACGCTGCGTGGCGAGCCGTACGACGACACCCTGTTCAGCGGTCGCAGCGACTACCAGGCGTTCATCAACAACGGGATCCCGTCCAGCGGGCTCTTCACCGGCGCTGAGGTAGTGAAGACCGAGGAGCAGGAAGACATCTGGGGCGGCACCGCGGGTCAGGCGTTCGACCCGTGCTACCACCAGGCCTGTGACACCTACGCGAACAACAACGACCACGCTCTCGAGGTCAACACCGATGCGGTGGCGTTCGCGGTCATGACCTTCGCCTACTCCACCGAGGCCGTCAACGGCGTCCCCGGCAAGAAGGTCCCCGGCCACTTCACCATCCCGGCGCCTGCCGGACCGGAGCACACCTTCGCCGGCCCGCTCGGCGGCGATGCGCACGACCACGGAGCCCAGGCTTCCTGAGCTTCGCCTTCTGGCCAGCGCCCCTCGTCACCTCGGTGGCGGGGGGCGCTGGTTATTTCAGCGGCTACTACAGGTCCAGGACGATGCGCAGCGCCGCATCGACCCGGCGCAGCTCCTCGAAGGTAAGAGTCCCAGCGCGGTCACCGAGACGGGACGGGTCGACGGCCGCGGTCTGCTCGGCCAGGACTCGGGTGCTGCGGCCGGCGATCTCCACCTCCGGGCGGAAGCTGGCAGCCCGCGCGGACGTGGAGGTCGGCGCCACCAACCATGTCGACAGCGGCAACTGGTCGGACTGCACCACTACGGCATAGCGTGAACCGGCCTGCTCATGACCGAGCGCTCCTCGTGGAGCGCGCAACCGGTACACCTCACCACGCACGCAGGGTCTCCATGTCACGCAGCACCTGCATCGCTTCGGCCCGGTCCTGCTCGTCAGCCGCCAGCGCTTGAGCCTCGGCACGAACAGAGGCAACCGCGCGCTGCCGTGCTGCCTCGATCAGCGCGGACCGCACCGCGGCGGAGACCGGTGTTCCGTCCCGGGTGAGAACTTCCAGAGCTCGGGACGCATCCTCGTCGGGACGGAAGGTGATGGTGTCAGCCACCGGTCAACCGTAACACGATATGTAAGACACCTCGTGGCGGCTCATCGCTCTCACATCATTCGGAGTGGACCATGAGCAGGCCGGCCTCTCCGGCGGGCACGGAACTGCCCCGCGCCTGACCAGCGCGGGGGCAGTTCCGCTTCGCTCAGTCCTGAGCCAGCAGCAGGAAGTCCAGCTGTTCCTGCTTGCGCAGCAGCACATGCTCGACCAGGTGCTCCAGCGCCTCGCTCTGCGGCTCCTGCCCGGAGTGCGGAATCACCGCGTGCAAGCTCGCCATCACCTGCTTGTCCCGCTCGATGAACTCCTTCAACGCCGTGGCGGAGTCGGTGCTCGGCGGTGGCGGCACCTCCATCGGCTGCAACTGTCCGCCGAGGGCGCAGAACATCTCCACCAGCCGCTCGGTGTCGGTCACCTCGGCCACCGCGAACTCGCGCAGCCGAAGCTTCAACCCGACGTAGGCGGCGCCCCGCAGGCTGCCCGCGAGCACCGTCAGGCTCACCATCGACCCGAGCTGCTGGGACACCGCGACGGACAGCTGCTTGCGGACGGCCTCGACGTCCATGTCTTCGTCACCCATGGCTGATCTCACTTTCTGTCGACCCAGCCAGGGCGTGTGTCAACCACGCACGGACGGCTGGGCTTACCTCACTGGGCTGGGCTCTCAGCCGCCACGTCCAGTGTCCATGGTGTACTCGATCGAGGCGAACCATCCGAACGTGGCGTTGACATCCGGCCATACCGCTGGCGCGCCTGAGCCCATCGCTGCCCCGGAAGGAGCAGGGACCCAGGAAGGGATCTCGCGGCATGACGTCGATCTCGGTGCACCGGCTCGACTACGGGTACTTCCTCCGCCCGGGCGCGGAAACCCCATCCGGGTCGCCGCGGGTGGAGCCCTGCCTGGGCTATCTGGTCAGGCATCCACAGGGCACGCTGCTCTTCGACACCGGAATGGGCCGTCATCCCGACGTGGACAGCCACTACCGCCCGCGCCGTACCGGCGTGGCCGAGGCGCTGGCCCGGGCCGGCAGCGGCATCGCCGACATCGATCTGCTCACCAACTGCCACCTGCACTTCGACCACTGCGGCGGCAACGGGCTGTTCCCCGGACGGCCGATCTTCACCCAGGCGGTGGAGCTGGCCACGGCGCGCACCGTCGAGGACTACACCCTTGCCGAGCTGATCGACACGCCCGGCGCACGGTATGAGGAGCTGTCCGGCGAGTCCGAGGTGCTGCCCGGGGTGCTGCTCATCCCCACCCCCGGCCACACCGAGGGCCATCAGTCACTGGTGGTCCGCCAGCCCGACGGCACCGTCGTGGTCGCCGGCCAGAGCCACGACACCGCCACCGACTTCAGCTCGGACATGCTTGCCTGGCGTGCCCGCCAGGACCGGCATGCCGAAGAGCTGCCGCACATCCCGGGCTGGATCGAACGGCTCCGGCAGTTCGATCCAGCCCGGGTGGTCTTCGCTCACGATCACTCGGTCTGGCAACCCTGACCGAGCTGCGAGCGCACGATCACCGGCAGGTGATCTTGGCGGCATCCCGGTAGGCGCCGACCGCCGGGACGAAGGCGACGTCCGCGCTGTCGGGGTGCAGGGTCAGCCGGGCGTAGCCGTAGGAGGTGTTGTCCTTGGCCGCGGTGGTCGAACGGCCCGCGACGGCGTAGTGGTTCTTGCCTCCCTCGCCGGAGACGATCTGGACGATGCCCCGGGCGTCGTCCCGGACGCCGGACGGGTTCAGCGGGTAGAACCGCTCGTAGTCATGATCGTGACCGGACAGGATCAGCTCGGCCTTGGCGTCGTAGAGCGCCTGGACGAACGGGGCCATCGACGAGTGGTCGCCGTGGGTGCCGCTCGACCACCGCGGCTTGTGCCACATCGCCCCGACGCACTTGTTCGGGTGGGCGGCAAGATCGGCCTTCAGCCATGCCACCTGGGCCCCGCCGGCGGTGATGTCGACCTCGGAGTTGAGAGCGACGAAGTGCCAGGCGCCCACGTCGAAGGAGTAGTAGCCCTTGGTCCGGTCACCGGCCAGCGCCCCGAAGTAGTCGTAGTAGCCCGCGGCGCCGGGCGTTCCGTACTCGTGGTTGCCGGGCACCGGCTTGGTCTTGGACTTCAGCGCGCCCCAGGACTTGTCGTAGGAGTTCTGGAAGGCCGACAGCGCGCCGGCCTCGTACTGGATGTCACCCAGGGCCAGCACCCGGGAGACGGCGGTGTCACTGATGATCTTGTCGGCCACCGCCTTGTGCTGGCAGGTGGAACCCACGGTATAGCCGGGAGCGCAGGCGATGTCGCCCACCGCGGCGATCACCGGCGAGGCGGCCGGAGCGGAGCTGGTCGGCGCCGGAGCCGAGCTGGTCGCCGGGGCGGAGGTCGCCGGCGCCGAACTGGTAGCGGGCGCAGAGCTGGTGGCAGGGGCAGAGCTGGTAGCGGGCGCCGAGCTGGTCGTGGAGTACTCGAGCATCAACTGCGGCGGGTTCGCCGTTTCCCTGCTGTCGAAGTAGCGGGTCGCGGTCGCCGAGGTGGTCAGCCCGAACGACGTCGCGCCGCCGCGCACCGCCGCGGTCACGTCCGCCTCGGTCCACTGGCCGGCGGTCAGGGTGCCGGTGACGCCGACCTGAGCGCCCAGCGCGGGGCGGTTGGCCCAGGTCAGGGCACGCTCGTCCCAGGTGGCCGACGTGCCGAACACCTTGGTCCGGGTGGTTCCGGTCGACCGTGAGAACAGCCGCAGGGTCGCCTTGGTGACCGCGCCGGCCGGCGCCGGGAAGCGCAGGTAGGACACCGCGATCGCGGAGCTGGTGGCGTTCTGCTGCACCGTGGTCGCCGTGCCGTAGTTGGTGCTGGCGGTGTTGGACTTGACGTAGCTGTCGGCGACCGGCAGCGCGACGGCCGCAGCCGAGCCGGTCGAGGACGGCGTGGCCGAGGCGGTGGCGCCGCGATAGGCGCTGGCCATCGCGTCCAGATAGGCCTGCCCGAACTGGACGGTCGGCTCGACGCCGGTCCCCTCGCCCCACTCGTTCCAGCTGGTCATCAACTGCCACTGCGCGCCGGACTTGACCTGCTGGGCCAGCGCCGACTTGAAGGTGGCCAGGTCGCGGGCCAGCCGCGGGGCGCTCTCGTCGAACTTGAAGAACCCGGGCGCGACGTTCACCGACCACGGCAGCACCTGCTGGATCGCCGAGGCGGGCCCGTACTGGTGCCACGCATCAGGCTGGGACGCGCAGTTCTGGTAGCCGGGCATGACCTTCAGGTTGAGGTAGAAGCGGCCCTGGTTGGCGGCCAGCCAGCGGTCGGCCACCGCGCAGCTGGTGTCATCGGCGTTGTAGACGAACAGCACCGGGCGGCCACCCACCCGCAGCCACGCCGGGCTGGCGGCGGCCTTGGCGGCCAGGTAACCGAGGTCGGAGCTCAATTCCGCGGCAGTCGGATTGCCGAACCCCTCGCGCTCGAAGTACGGCGCCACCTTGAAGCCCTGGGCAGCGGCGGTGTCGAGCAGCAACGGCAGCCGCGAGTCGGTCTTGGTGCCCTGGCCCCACCACGAGGAGATGAAGGCGTTCAGGCCGGCAGCCTTGGCCTGGCGCACCTGGGTGGCCACCACCGCCGGGTCGCTGCTGTCGTACTTGCCCGCAGTCGGGGTGTAGTGGGAGGCCCAGTGCTCGGTCTCGGGAAACCACCCGTAGTAGAACGCGGCCCGGATCGGCGCTTCGGCCGCTGCGGCCTTCGCAGGCCGGTGTTGACCGGCGGCCATCAGCAGGCCGGCAAGCAGCAGTGCTGAGAGCAATGCCGACAGCATCGGCAAGCGGCGTAGCCGACGCACGACACGGTGACTGCCAGTAACCTCCGCTTCACTCTTTTTGGTTGTGTTTGCTTGGGTGTTCGACATGCCGGACTCCGCTATTCGGGGATTTTGTTCGGACAGATCCCCTCATCGACCGAACGGGCCGGTTACGAAGAGTAACGGAGTATCAATGTTTTGAAGCACATTCGCCGGAGCAGGTCACATGCCGTGTCGCAGACAGGAGATCCGATGGGCAACGCCGGGGATCAGGCTGGCGCCGACTTGGAGCGGTTCGTCCGGGCACAGGAGGACGAGCAGACCTTCGAGCGCGCGGTCGCGGAGCTGCGCCGAGGCCGCAAGACCAGCCACTGGATGTGGTTCGTGTTCCCGCAGATCGCGGGACTGGGACAGAGCCCCATGTCGAGGAGGTTCGCGATCAGCTCGCTGGCCCAGGCGCGGGCATACCTGGAGCACCCGGTGCTCGGGTCGCGGCTCATCGAATGCGCGCGCATACTGGCAGAGCGGCATGACCGGAGCGCGCCGCAGATCTTCGGCGAGCTGGACGCGCGCAAGCTGCAGTCGTCAATGACGCTGTTCGCCAGGGCAGCACCGGACGAGCCCGTCTTCACGGACGTGCTCGACCGGTATTTCGGCGGCATGCCGGACCCAGCCACCGATCAGCGTCTTTGAACACGCGCAACCACCACGCAGGGGGCTGGCGCGTTACCTGATCCGGCTGACCAGATCAGAACCGGGCGGCGGGAAGAACCCACCGCCCGGCCTCATGAAGAGCGGTCGAGCTACAGCTCGACGCTGTCGACCGTAGTGCCTGCGCCGGCCGACCAGCGGGCGGAGGACCAGCGGGCTGATGACCAGCGGGCCGAGGACCAGCGGGCCGAGGACCAGCGGGCCGAGGACCAACGTGCGGACGTGTAACGCATTTTCCCTCCAAGGAAATTGTCCGGCGCCGGATGGACGCCTTACCGGACGGTGCTAACCCATTGCCGATCAGGTGATCGATGGGTGACTTGCCTGCCTCGCCACCTGAAACCGCAGAGCACCTCTACCGCTTCAGCCAACGAGGCCACCGCCACAACTTCTGCCCGCCCACCGAGCACCCGACGCGCATCGTCAACGTCGGCGCCCGACTCCGCGGGAACCACAAAGCGTCGTACGTGCGGATGTGCCCGCACCGCACGAGCCTTGAACTCAATTGCCCCGACGCTGCCCACCCGGCCGGTCATGTCGACCGTTCCGGTTGCGACCACGACGCCACCGGCGGCAAGCCGGCCACCGGTGAAGGCATCGACGACACTCAACGCGCAGGCCAGCCCCAGCGAGGGCCCGCGCAGGTCGCCGGGAAGGCTGAAGCGCGCATCGATGCCGTGCCGCAGCACTCGATCGGCGGTCACGACCCGGATTCCCCACGCGCCGTCCGGGTGCCGGCTGATCTTCACCTTCGACAGCGATCCCGGCCGCGCGGAGCCGCGCAACACCGTCAGCTCGGCCGAGTCGAGGCCCGCCAGCGCTCCCCTGAGGTGCACCGCCGTCTCGACCGTCCGGCCGTCGACGGCGATGATGACGTCCTCGCAGCGCAGGCCGGGGGTATCGTCCCGCAGCGCCTCGATGACGGCCCCGCGGCCCAGCTCGCGGACCGGCTCGCCGAGCAGCCCGGCCGCAGCCGCCGTCGCCGATTCCAGCGACCACATCGAATCGTCGAGCCCCGCCGCCTCGTACTCATCGACGGGGCGTCCGCCGGTGAGCCGGGATCGAGCCACCACCGCAGCCTGCGGATCGACCAGGTGGCTCAGCAGCTCCCAGGTCGAGGGCCGCAGCTCGGCCCGGTAGGACACCGCGCAGATGGCGCCCGCCGGCGCGCCACGCTCGAGCCCGGGTGTCTCCAGGCGCGATCCGTTCATCGGGATGAGTTCGTAGTCCGGGCGTACCGCCGCCACCGGCAGCCGGCCACGGCGTCGGGACGCCGCCGGCGCCCGCAACGGCGATGGCAGGTTCCAGGTGGTTTGCCCCGCGTCGAACCTCACTGCATGCCCCCGGTCTGCAAGCCGGCCGTGATGGGCGAGGCCGCTGTAAGCGTCGGATACGTCTCTCCGAGAATGGATGCACTGTCTGTGATCATCTCAGCCTCGCCTTCTGGAAATCACACCGACTTGATCTTCAACTGCGTTCCAGATGACGGCTGACAGAACGCCAGGGTGTCCTGCTGGAGTGATCGGGTGGCCCACCGTGGCCATCTTCTCCGGCCTCATGCCGGGTGCTGTCCGCAAAACTTACACTGAGACCACACCTCGCGAAAGCCCTTTTCACATAAGGGTATTTTTAATCGTTACCGTCACCGGGAGTGACTTAACGATTACAAAACATCCCCCCGTGAAGACTTTGTAACGTGCCAACTGTTGGCTGCTACTAAGGGTAGCTAATGTCAGCATGAAACTGATCTTCACACGCCCATGGTGCGTCCAAAATGCTCGACAGATTCTCCTGATTGTGATGAACGCGACCTCGCAGACACGTCAGCCGATCGTGACCGCACCGTGTGCCCGACTGGTTGCTGACAGTGAGCCAGGTCGCCGGCTGCTCAGCGGCGGCTTGCCGCGCAGGCAGGCCTGTTCGCGCGCGATCGCGGCTGTCATGCTGCCGGAATGACAAACTCCAACTCGCCGGCATGCCCGTCCGGGTCCTCGCGGTGGTCCCTGTGGTCACAGGACAGCGTGCTGTCGATCGGCTCCCGGGGCTCGGTCCTGTCGATCGGCAGCGTCGGGTCGTTCGCCTCGATCGGCAGTGTGGGCTCCGCGCTGTCGATCCTCTCGATCGGATCGTGGCTCTCGGCCGGCTCGGTGCTGTCCTCGGCTTCGCGCTGGTCACTCCTGTCGCACCTGTCCAGCCGGGGTGTGCTCGCCGCCCACCACGGCCTCAGCCGGCCGGCGGCCGGCGGCCGGACCGGAGTGAGCCACTCACGTAGGGGCGGCTGAGGCGTTCCCTGCGCCGGCGGGGGCAGCAGCAGGCCGCGGAGCCGGAGTGGCCCAGCGAGGCCTACAGGGGGCAGTCGGCCAGTTGCCGCCACCGGCCGGCATCCGAGCCCGGGGTATGCCACAGCGACACCCGGTCGAACCGGACGGTCATCGGCAGCTCCAGCGACAGGCTCGCCGCCAGCCGCAGCTTGTCCGCCACCGGCAGCTCGGAGTACTGCAGGCTCAGGTGCGGATCGAACGCCGGCTTGCCACGCAGGCCGAACATCCGCGCCGCGTCCTCGAACGCCCGCCGGAGCGTGGGGTCGGCAACGGCGGCCAGGTACAGCGAGCGGTGCCAGGCAGGCTCGCACCGGGTCTGATCGAACCGGGCCGTCAGCGGGTCCAGCAGCTGCGCCACCTGCCGCAGGCTGCTCACGGCGGCGTCCGGCTCCTGCTCCAGAACCCCGAGCAGCGTCAGGTGGGCCGGGAAGACGGCGGTGCGGTGCACGGCCGCCAGTCGCGCGATCACCGCGTCGAGCTCCGCGGCGGCCGCCTGCTCGGGCTGCAACCACAGCGACAACTGCCGTACCGCCATCCGCCGTTCCCCTCACCTACCCGACCGGCGCCGCCGGCCGGCGCTGATATCCGGCTTCTCGTCCCGACCGCGCTGCGGGTCGGGTTCGCCCAGCTTGCTGGGTTCCCGCGAAGTCAGGCATCCTAGTTCGCCAAGATCAGTGCTGCCTGCGCTGCCGGGGGAACGAAGAAGACCGGCCCCAGCGGGACCGGTCTTCTCTGGTATGACGTGGCCTGGACGGCCGGACTGCAGTTCTCAGTCAGGCAGACCCGCGGACGCGACCGGCCTCGGCTGGGATTCATCCAGCCGCTCCGACTCGTCCAGGATCTCGGCGTCCAACTCACGCAGCTTGGGCGCGTACTCGCGGCCGTGGTGAGCACAGAACAACAGCTCGCTCCCAGCCGGGAGAGTGACGCGCACGTAGGCCTGCGCGCCACACCGGTCGCAGCGGTCTGCTGCGGTCAATGGCTCGACGGTCAAGGTGCTGGTCACTGGTCCCTCATCTCTGCGACAGTTCTCGCGGTCGGTCTCACAGACCTGGGGCCTCTGCTGCTCTGAGACTTATCGTGTCTGCTTACTACATACAACCAGTTCAGGCGCGCCGTAGTCCCGCCAGTAACTCAATTGAGAGTTATTACGCGTGTAGCGAACTCCCCGAAACGTTTCGCCACCGTGACCGATGCGTTCGGCCCGGCCGGCCTGCCGACCGCTGTGGGTCCTTCACATCCGGGCCATCAGGTACGCCCGCCGGGACTCCAGCAGCTCCAGCGAGGCCGAGGCCGAGGCCGGGCCGGGCACCGCCGCCCTGACCTGGGCGTGCAATGCCGCGTGCGGAACGCCGGTCCGGGCCGCCAGCACCGACACCAGCCGGTTCACCTCCCGGCGCAGGTCCGCGGCCGCCCGCCAGCTGCCCACCGCCGCCCCGGCGTCCTCTGCCGGCTGGGCAGCCGGATCGGCCCGCCGGGCGCTGGTGGCCCGCTTGCGCAGCTCCTCGTCGCGGCGGGCCAGCAACGCCGCGGTCTGCTCGGCCGACAACAGGCCCGGCAGACCAATGAAGTCATCCTCGCCGTCGGTCTGGGGACCCGGCCCGGCGTCGGGGGTGACCGCCCGGCCGCCCTGCAGGACGTGGGCGAACTGCGCCTCGGCCGTCAGCGCCTGCCACTCCTCCAGCAAGGCCGACTCGGCCTGCTCGGGCTGCTCGTCGGGCAGCTCGTCCACCAGCTCCAGCGAGTCGGCCGGGCCGGCCGGCGGCGGCAGCACGTGGTTGCGTTCGGTCTCCAGCTCCGCGGCCAGGCTCAGCAACGGCCGCACCGCGGGCAGGAACACCGTCGCGGATTCGTGCCGCCCCCGGGAGCGCACCACCCGGCCCACCGCCTGGGCGAAGAACAGCGGCGTCCGGTAGCTGGTGAGCCAGGCCAGGCAGGCGGCCCGGGGCACGTCCACGCCTTCGGAGACCATCCGGACGCAGACCGCGATCCGGGGGCCGCCGGCGGCGAACTTGGCGATCTTGGAGCTGGCCTTGGGGTCGTCGGAGAGGATCAGGTACGGCTTCTCGCCGGTGACCCGGTGCACGATCGAGGCGTAGGCGCGGGCGTCCTCCTGGTCGGAGGCGAGCACCAGCCCGGCGGCGTCGGGCATGCCGGACTCCCGCAGCTGGGTGAGCCGCTCGTCCATCGCCGCGATCACGTGCGGCACCCAGTCGCCGTCCGGGGCCAGCGCGGTGCGCCAGGCGGCCTGCTCGGTGGACTTGGTGCCGGCCTCGGTCAGCGAGGCGGCGATCACCTCACCGGCGGAGTTCCGCCACCGCGACACCCCGGTGTAGGCGGCGAAGACCACCGGGCGGACCACATGGTCGCGCAGCGCGTCGGCATAGCCGTAGCTGAAGTCCGCGGTGGAGACCAGGCCGCCCTCGCCGTCGGGCTCGTACCGGACGAACGGGATGCGCTCGCCGACCCGGGTGCGAAACGGCGTCCCGGTCAGGCAGACCCGGCGGCTGGCGCCGGCGAAGGCGTGCTCGACCGCCTCGCCCCAGGACAGCCCGTCCCCGGCGTGGTGGATCTCGTCCAGGATGACCAGGCTGCGCCGGGAGGTGGCCCGGGCCGCGTGCAGGGTCGGTTTGCCGGCCACCTGGGCGTAGGTCGTGACGTAGCCGTGCAGGTCGGCCGGCACCGGGCCCACCGAGTTGCCCAGGTTCGGCGCGAGCGCGACCCCGAACCGCTGGGCGGCCTCGGCCCACTGCGAGCGCAGGTGGTCGGTGGGGGCCACCACGATCACCCGGTCGATCACCCGGCGGCTCAGCAGGCCCACCGCCAGGCTCAGCGCGAACGTCGTCTTGCCAGCCCCGGGGGTGGCGGTGAGCAGGAAGTCCCTGCGCGGCTCGGTCTCGTACTTGGCCAGCGCCTCCCGCTGCCACAGGCGCAGCCGGGTACCGGTCGGGCGGCGTTCTGGCACTCGACGCCGCCCCCTTCGCCTGCTCGTCCGATGCGGTCCCGGCAGTGGATTTCCGCCCGCCCGGCAAGGCTAACCACAGTCCGCCCGGCCGGCAGCGACCAACCCGCGCCGATGTGAGATTGACCCGGCTCGCGGTGTCGGGCCCAACGAGATCAGCACGGTCTCGGCGCCGTCGCGTGTCACAGCTCCGCCCGACCGGCAGGACTGGGGCAGACTAGGAACCTGTGATGAGCCAGCGCACGGTGCGGACGCTGGCACGAAGAACCGTGTCCCGCGCCTGGAACGACCGGATCCTCGGACTCTCGGCCGAGGCGGCGTTCTGGCAGCTCTTGTCGTTGCCGTCGCTGTTCCTGGCGCTGCTGGCCGCGCTGGGCTACTTCTCCGAGCTGGCCGGGGCGGGCACCGTCGACCGGGTGCAGCAGAACCTGTTGACCGCCTTCTCCCGGGCCTTCAGCACCGAGGTGGTCGACCAGCTGATCGCGCCGGTGGTGCAGGAGGTGCTGCGCGAGGGCCGGGCCGACGTCATCTCGGTCGGTTTCGTGCTGGCGCTGTGGGCGGGCTCGTCGGCGACCGCCACCTTCGTCAACACCATCACGATCGCCTACGGCATGCGCGACCTGCGCGGCGCGGTCCGCAGCAGGCTGCTGGCGCTGGGCATCTACCTGGGCTCGATCGTGGTGGGTGTGGTCGTGCTGCCCGCCCTGGTGCTGGGCCCGGCGCTGCTGCCCGAGCTGTTTCCCGAAGGGGCGCGGGAGACCGCGGACCGGGTGATCGGCGATGCCTACTGGCCGGTGGTCCTGCTGTTGCTGCTGATCGGGCTGACCAGCCTCTACCACCTGGCGCCACCGCGGCGGCTGCCGTGGCGGCGGGGCGTGCCGGGCGCGCTGCTGGCGATGGTGATCTTCCTGGCCGGGTCGATCGGCCTGCGCTTCTACATCAGCTTCATCATCGACCAGAACCACGCCTACGGAACGCTGGCGGCGCCGATCGCGGCGCTGCTGTTCTTCTTCCTGCTCGCCCTCGGGGTGCTGCTGGGCGCTGAGTTCAACGCCGAGATCGAGCAGCGCTCGCCGACCATCACGGGCAAGGCGCGCGGCGCGGGACGGGGTTGGAAGCGCTTCACACCCGGCCCGGAGCTAGGTCAGCCGGGCGGTGCGGGCGCACGCTCGCCGGCAGGCCCGTCTGTGGCGGCTTCGCCTCCGTCAGCTTCGCCTCCGTCAGCTCCGCCTCCGTCAGCTCCGCCTTCGTCAGCTCCGTCTCCGTCTGTGACGGCTCCGCCTCCGTCACCCCCGTCTCCGGCGGCTACCTCGGCGCCTCGGCCGGCTCAGGCAGATCCACCGGCCGGCAGCGACTCATAGATCTCCTTGCAACGCGAGCACACCGGCGAGCCCGGCTTGGCTGCCCGGGTCACCGGAAAGACCTCGCCGCACAGCGCCTCGACCATGGTGCCCAGCACCGCGCTCTCGGCGACCTTGTTCTTGCGGACGTAGTGGAAGACCTGATCGCCCTGGTCGGCGTCGGCGGTCTTCGGGTCATCCAGGGTCTGGGTAGTCACCCACCGATTGTGCCATCGCGGCAGGGAGCCGGGCAGCTCAGATGTCGATGACCCGCGGCTCGGACGGCTCGGGACGGTCGGCGGCCGGCGCGTCGCCGGAGGTCAGCTGGCGCTGGGCCTGGTCGCCGGCGCCGACGAAGCGGCGGAAGCGCAGCTCCTGCTTGGGCGGGCGGTCATTGGCGATCAGCACGGCCGACCAGGGCAGCACCAGCGCCGCGGCGACGAAGCCGGCCGCGATCCAACCCGACAGCGAGAAGGTGCTGGCGGCGCCGATGATGCACACCGCCCGCAGCGTCATCATCAGCAGGTACCGCTTGCGCCGGTGGTCGAACTCGTCGTCGGCATTGACCGGTGCCTCGGTGATGAGGATCGGCCGGTCGCTGGGGTTTCTCGACGGGCGCACCACACCATCGTGCCACCGCGAGGAGCCCGCTGGGGAAGTCGACGGGGTGACCTGCATCGCCGCCGCAGGAGAGTTCCCGCTGCGGCACGATGGTGCTCGTGCCCACGCCGACGATCGTCCTGCTGCACGGCCAACCGGACTCCTCCGCCAGCTTCTGGCCGCTGCGCCGGGAGCTGCTGCTCCGGCTGCCGAGCGGCGTCCGGGTGCTGGCGCCCGACCGGCCCGGTTACGGCGCCAACCCGTTGCCGGCCGCCGGCTACCCGGGCAACGAGCGCTGGCTGCAGGACTGGCTGGCGCGCGTCCAGGCGGGCCCGGTCGTGTTGGTGGGGCACAGCTGGGCCGGCGGGCTGGCGATCCTGACGGCGGCACGCCGGCCGCCGGAGCTGGCCGGGCTGGCGCTGCTCGGCTCGGTCGGGCCGGGCTGCCTGATGCGGATCGATCCGGTGCTGGCCGCGCCGGTGGTGGGCGAGCTGATCGCGTTCATGACGCTGCACCTGGGACGCCCGGTCGTCCGGTGGCGGGCCCGGTCAGCGATCCTGGACGCTCTTGCCGACGCCGACCGCCCGTACGGCAGCGCCAGCGGGGCGGCGATGCGCTACCGGCCGGTCTGGCGCAGTTTCCTGCTCGAGCAGCGGGCGCTGCTCGCCGAGCTGCCTCGGATCAACGCCGCCCTGCCGCTGATCACGGCGCCGGCCATGGTGATCAGCGGCGACTCCGACTCGATGATCCCGTCCGCCACCCCGACCAGGCTGCTGGCCGCGATCGGGAACTCCAGCGGCCACCGGATCGAGGGCGGGCACGACCTGCAGTTGAGCCAGCCGGCCGCGATCGCGGAGCTGATCGCCGGCTGGGCGGCGCGACGACTCGGCCTCGTTCCGGGCCCGGGTCCGGCCGGGGCGGCGTCGGCGGAGCCCGTCGACCGTCCAGCTGAGGCGGAGCCGGGTCCGGTCGGGGCGGCTGCGGCTGGCCCGGTCGACCGTCCAGCCGCGGCGGAGCCGGCATGAGCGTCCAGCCGCTGTTCCCGGCGTCCGTGCTCGATCAGCTGGGCCAGGCGATCCGTGGCCGGTACGGCTCGGTAGCCGTCGCCGAGGCGCTGGGGCTGCCCGGAGAGGCGGCGATGTCGCGTGGCGACCTCAGCGGCGCCGACCGGCTGACCCGGGGCGGTTCGGAGACCGAGACGCTGATCCGGCTGTTCCTGCTCGGGTTGCCGGCGCCGTCCGCCGCCGCGGAGGCGGTCCTGCGCCCGCTGCCGCTGTCGCAGGCCGTCGCCGCCGGCCTGGTCGAGGAGGCCGCCGGCTCCGTCCGCGCGACGCTGGACCTGCGGCCCTACTCCGAGACCGGCGGACCGGACTGGTGGGTGGTCTCCGACCTCGGCGCCGAGGTCCGGCCGGGCCCGCTGCACCCGGAACACGTGCTGGGGATCGGCTCGGCCGGGCTGACCCTGGCCGAGGCCACCGTGCGCGATCCGGTGCGGCGCGCGCTGGACGTCGGCACCGGCTGCGGCGTCCAGGCGCTGCATCTGTCCGAGCACAGCGGGTCGGTGACGGCCACCGACCTGAGCGGCCGGGCGCTGCGGATGGCGGCCACCACGGCGGCGCTGAACGGCAAGCGCTGGGGCCTGCGGCAAGGCTCGCTGCTGGAGCCGGTCGGGCAGGAGCAGTTCGATCTCATCGTGTCCAACCCGCCGTTCATCGTCGGCCCGGGCTTCGCCCCTGGCGCCGGCGGCTTCCGCTACCGCGACAGCGGCCTACCCGGGGACTCGGTGTGCGCGGAGCTGGTCCGCGGGCTGCCGGCCCGGCTGGCCGAGGGCGGCACCGGGCAGCTGCTGGCCAACTGGATCATCGGCGCGTCCCAGAGTTGGGAGGAGCGGGTCTCGGAGTGGTTCCCGCCGGCCGGCTGCCAGGCCTGGGTATGGCAGCGCGAGGTCGCCGAACCGGGCGAGTACGTCGCGCTGTGGTTGCGCGATGCCGGCGAGCAGCCGGGCACCCCCGGCTGGCAGCAGCGCTATGACCAGTGGCTGGACTGGTTCGCCGCTGCCGGGGTGGCCGGCATCGGAATGGGCTTGATCAGCCTGCGGCGTACCGGTGGGCACGCCTCGCAGGTGGTCTGCCAGGACGTTCCGCAGGCCCATGAGCATCCGATCGGGCCGGCGATCGAGGACTGGTTCGGCCGGCAGGCCTGGCTGCGGGACCGGTCGGTCCCGGAGCTGCTGGAAGCCCGGTTGACAGCCGCGGCCGGCATGGTCCGCTCGACGCACTCGGTGCTCACCGCCGACGGCTGGCAGCAGGCGGTCGCGCAACTGCGCCAGGCCGGCGGCCTGCGCTGGGAGCTGGAGGTCGACGATGCGGTCGCGGCGCTGGTGGCCGCCTGCACGGGCGAGGCTGCCCTCGGTGTGGTGCTCAGCGTGCTGGCGGCCTCGGTGTCAGCCGGTGTCGACGAGGTGATCACCGCTCTGCTACCGGTCGTCCGCGATTTGATCGATCGCGGTTTCCTCGTCCCCGTCGAGTTGGCCGGCCCCGCTGCTACCGGGAGTGACCGATGAGGGCGGTGGTGCAACGGGTTTCAGCGGCGTCGGTGACCGTTGGCGGCCAGGTTCGTGGCGAGATCCCGGCAGGCTTGCTGGTGCTGGTCGGCGTCACCCACTCCGACACCGACTCCGACGCTCGCTGGCTGGCCGGCAAGATCGCCGGGTTGCGGGTGCTGCGCGATGGCGGCCGGGACGAGGCATCGGCGGCCTCGATCGGCGCGCCGGTGCTGGTGGTCAGCCAGTTCACGCTGTACGCCGACACCAACTCCGGACGCCGGCCCAGCTGGCAGGCCGCCGCGCCGGCCGGCCACGCCGAGCCGCTGGTGGCCGCGGTGTGCGAGGAGTTGCGGGCGCTCGGGCTGCCGGTGGCGACCGGGGAGTTCGGCGCGACCATGGCCGTGCACAGCGTCAATGACGGCCCGCTGACCCTCCTGCTCGAGACGCCGTCCCGGCGCTGACGTCTCGTGCTGGCGGGCGTCCTGGGCGTTGCTCGTGCTGTGCTCGTGGCAAGGTGGCTGACGCTGCTCTGGGCATGATGGGCCCCGACGCAGAGAGTGGCCTACATCACAGCAGATTCGTCCGAGGCCGACGAACACTCTTGCGTTGCGCCAATTGGGGCTGCGGAGCAACGAGAAGGCCGATCCGGGAACAACTGCGGCTACGAATCGTTGTACAGGACGGGAGAAAAGCACCCCCATCAGCGGACGGGACCCCAAACGTGACGCAGCCAGCCATCGATATAGCCGCACAGCCAGCAGCCAAGCCGAGCACAGCCAAGCGCCGCAACGCGGCTTCCCACACCTTGCCGGGCCACCGCGCCTCCCGTGCTGCCGCAACGCCGCCCAACGCGCCGGTCGAGCTCGACGACCTCACCGGCCCGACCGAGGCCGTCCTGGACGAGGTCAACCCGGTCGAGGCCACCGCTGATCTTGACGAGGTCGTCCAGGCCGCCGACCTGGTCCGCTCGTACCTGAACGAGATCGGCAAGGTGTCGCTGCTGACGGCTGTCGAAGAGGTCGAGCTGTCCAAGCGGATCGAAGCCGGTTTGTACGCGACGCACCTGCTGAGCACCAGCAAGCGGGTGGCGTTGCCGCGCCGCCGGGAGCTGCAGGCGCTGGCCGCCGACGGCGAGACCGCCAAGGACTTGCTGCTGCGTGCCAACCTGCGGCTGGTGGTGTCGCTGGCCAAGCGCTACACCGGCCGCGGCATGCCGTTCCTGGACCTCATCCAGGAGGGCAACCTGGGACTGATCCGGGCCGTGGAGAAGTTCGACTACACCAAGGGCTTCAAGTTTTCGACCTATGCCACCTGGTGGATCCGGCAGGCGATCAGCCGCGCGATGGCAGATCAGTCGCGCACGATCCGGTTGCCCGTCCATCTCGTCGAGCAGATCAACAAGATGCAGCGGATGCGCCGCGAGCTGGGCCAGAACCTCGGCCGGGACGCCACCGACGCCGAGCTGGCCAGCGAGCTGGACATCACCGTCGAGCGGTTGCACGAGCTCATCGACCATGCCCGTGACCTGGTGAGCCTGGACCAGACGGTCGGCACCGACGAGGACTCCGCGCTCGGGGACTTCATCGCCGACAGCGAGGCCACCAAGCCGACCGAGGCGGTCGAGTTCGACCTGATGCGCCGACAGCTCGGGACGATCCTGGACTCGCTGGAGCCCCGGGAGGCAGCCGTCGTCCGGCTCCGGTACGGCCTGGCCGACGGCAACCCGCACACCCTGGACGACATCGCGAAGAAGTTCAGCCTGTCCCGTGAGCGGATCCGCCAGATCGAACGGGAGACGATGGCCAAGCTGCGCCACCCCTCCCGGGCCCAGTCGCTTCGGGACTACCTGGACGCCTGACGGCCCTTTTCTGGGTCGCTGCGCTTTCCGGTCGTTCGCGCTGACGGCAGCCGCCCACGCGCAGGAGTCTTTCCGGCCGCCCGGTGTTTCGATGTTCGCGTCGAGATACCGGGCGGTTGGTGTTTATCGGGACGGCCCCGCCTGCTCTGCGTCCCGGCCTGCTGCGCTATGCGTCCGGGCGCCTGCTCTCTACGGTGTGCTGGTGGACCCCGTCATCGCGCTTCGCCGGATCGCCTTCCTGCTGGAACGCAGCGGCGCTCCCACCTACCGGGTGCGCGCGTTCCGCAGGGCAGCCGAGGTGGCCCTGACCAACGCCGCGCAGCTGGAGGAGCGGTTGCGCGCCGGCACGCTGGCCGAGCTGGCCGGCATCGGGCAGGTGACCGCCTCGGTGATCACCGAGGCGGCCAGCGGCCGGGTGCCGGACTACCTGGCCAAGCTGGAGGAGCGGGAGGGCCCGCTGGTCGACCTCACCCCCGCCGGCCAGGAGCTGCTGGCCGCGCTGCGCGGTGACCTGCACAGCCATTCGGACTGGAGCGACGGCGGCAGCCCGATCGAGGAGATGGCGGTCTCTGCCATCGAGCTCGGGCACCAGTACCTGGCGCTGACCGACCACTCCCCCCGGCTGACGGTGGCCAACGGGCTGACCGCGGCGCGGCTCGAGCGCCAGCTCGGGGTGCTGGACTCGCTGGCGCCGCGGCTGGGACCGTTCCGGCTGCTGAGCGGCATCGAGGTCGACATCCTCGACGACGGCAGCCTGGACCAGACCCCGGAGCTGCTCTCCCGGCTGGACGTGGTGGTGGCGTCGGTGCACTCGAAGCTGCGGATGGACTCACCGGCGATGACCCGGCGGATGCTCACCGCGATCGCCGACCGGCACACCAACATCCTCGGGCACTGCACCGGCCGGTTGATCGGTGGCAAGTCCCGGCCGCAGAGCACCTTCGATGCCGCGGCGGTGTTCGCGGCGTGCGCCGAGCACGGCGTCGCGGTGGAGATCAACAGCCGGCCCGAGCGGCTTGATCCGCCGCGTGAGCTGTTACGGCAGGCCGTCGAGGCCGGGTGCCTGTTCAGCATCGACACCGACGGGCACGCGCCCGGCCAGCTGGGCTGGCAGCCCTTCGGGGTCGCCCGGGCCGCCGAGTGCGAGGTGCCGGCGGACCGGGTGGTCAACACCTGGCCGGTGGAGGAGTTGCTGGCGTGGGCGAACCGGGACCGGTAGGGCGGTTGCGGCCGGGTCAGCTGGTTTCGACCGGCCCGCTGGTTTCGATCGGCCGGCTGGGGTCGGTGATCCATTCGCTCCACGAGCCCGGGTACAGCGCGGCCTCGATGCCGGCCAGCCGCATCGCGAGCACGGTGTGGGCCGCGGTGACCCCCGAGCCGCAGTAGACCCCGACCTGCGCGTCCGGGCCGGCCTCGTCCACCCCGGCCGCTGTGAACCGCTGGCGCAGCTCGGGCTCCGGCAGGAAATGCCCGGACGGCTGCACGTTGGCGGTGGTCGGCAGGTTGATCGCGCCCGGGATGTGCCCGGCGACCGGATCGATCGGCTCAACCTCGCCGCGGTACCGCTCGGCTGCCCGGACGTCGACCAGCCGGCCGGCGCGGCCCCAGGATGCGGCGGTGTCGGCATCCAGCACCGGCATGCTGCCGGGGCGGACGCTGACCGTGCCGGCGCCGGGCGGGGGCTCCTCGGTGTCGGTGGGGTGGCCGGCGCGCGTCCACGCCTCGAAACCCCCATCGAGCACCCGGACCTGCTCCACCCCGGCCCACCGCAACACCCACCAGGCCCTGGCCGCCGCTACCGAGGTGGCCTCGTCGTAGACCACGACCTGGGACCGGGGCTCGATCCCCCAGGACCGCAGCCTGGCTTCGAGCCGGTCCGGATCGGGCAACGGATGCCGGCCGCGGGCGCCCGCCGGGTCGGCCAGATCGGTTCCCAGATCGCACCAGCGAGCCCCCGGTAGATGCCCGGCGAGGTAGAGCGGATACTGGGAGGGCCCGGCTAACTGCCACCGGACATCGAGCAGCACCAGGTTGGCGCCTTGTTCGATGGCGGCAGCCAGCTCATCGACGCTGATCAGGGCCTGCGGAGAATGGTCGCTCATGTCGACGGTTCTAACATGGACGTGGGTCCGGCGCAGCAGCCCGGCGGAGTTCGGCACCGGAGTTCGGAAAGGGGTCGGCAAGTGAACCATCACCACAGCGACTTGATCGACACCACCGAGATGTACCTGCGCACTATCTATGAGCTCGAGGAAGAGGGCGTCACCCCGCTGCGCGCCCGGATCGCCGAGCGGCTCAGCCAGTCCGGGCCGACGGTGAGCCAGACGGTCGCGCGGATGGAGCGAGACGGCCTGCTGCACGTCGAAAGCGACCGCCACCTGCTGCTGAGCGATCGCGGCCGGCACCTGGCGGTGGCGGTGATGCGCAAGCACCGGCTCGCCGAGCGCCTGCTGCACGACGTCATCGGCTTGGAATGGGACCAGCTGCACAACGAGGCCTGCCGGTGGGAGCACGTGATCAGCGAGGCCGTGGAGCGCCGGATCGTGGCGATGCTCGACGGCCCGCTGGTCTGCCCGCACGGCAATCCGATCCCCGGCCTGGAGGACCTCGGCCTGCCCGCCGACGGCAGCGCGGACGCCCCGGCGCTCCCCACGCTGGCCGACTCCGTGGCTGCCGAGGAGGTCACGGTCCGGATCGAGCGGATCAGCGAGCTCCTGCAGCCGAACGTCGATCTGATGCGTCAGCTGTCGGACTCCGGATTGGTGCCCGGGCTGTCGGTCGCGGTCACCCGGGTGCCGGCCGGCCTGCACGTGACCGGCGCCCCGGATTCCGAGCTGGTGCTCGACGAGGTCGCCCGGCACATCTTCGTCTCGGTGCCGGCCTGAGCTTCGCCTTGGCGCGCCGGCCTGAGTTCCCTTCTCGGCGCCGGTCTGAGCTTCGCCTCGGCGCGCCGGCCTGAGTTCCCTTCTCGGCGCCGGTCTGAGCTTCGTCCCGTGCCGGTCTGAGCCGGCTCAGCGCCGGGCCTGGCTGAGCGTCGGCACGGCACGCGGGTCCACGCCGCGCTGCGCCGCGGTGAGGAGCAGCTCGGCGGCCGAGTAACCGGGCTGGGATTGCAGCACCCGCTCGGCGGCCATCGTCGCCAGCGTCGCGTTGCCGGCACGCCATTGCGCCCAGCCGAAGAGGAACAGCGGCGCGGCGTCGTAGGGCACGGGCACCCTGGCATGCAGCTCCTCCATCAGTCGGCTGATCGGCAGGAAGCCGTCGTCCAGGGCCAGCCACAGGGCGTCTCGCACCTTCGGATCGGTGAGGGCCACGGCGTGCTCGGCCAGCTGCTCGGCGGCCAGCGTGGCTCCCGTCGAGCACTGACCTCCCGCTGCCGGCACGCGCTGGTCCCCCGCTCCCGGTTCGCCTCTGGGTTCCGGCTCGCCCCTCGGCTCCGACATGCCTGGGTCGGCCAGCTCGGCCGCAGCGGCGAAGGCAGCCGCGGCGGCCAGCAGGCCAGCCACCTCGTCCCGCCGCTGCTCTGCGGCCCGCTCAGGGCCGACGCCGGCCCTGCGCTGCTCCGCGGCGGCCAGTCGCGGCAACAGCTCCGATCGCTGCTCGGCGCTGTCGCCGGCCAGGGTGGCCGCCATGGCCGGCCGGTCGGGCAGCGCCACCAGCCCGGCGAAGGTCGCCTGGGCAGCCGCGGCGGAGCA
>NZ_DASVSG010000072.1:0-21946 GCF_036388195.1 Jatrophihabitans sp.
AGCACCAGCACGACCGATGTGCCCCCGACGTATCCCACACTGATCGGGTCCGTCATTTCTGCGACTTCTTCGCTGCCTGGGTCGAGCCGAGATCCAATCAATACTTAGGTCTTCTTGATGTCTTCAACCATGAACGAATACTGTACGGTCAGCGCCTCGCGCTTCAATCAGTTGATGTCACATCCGAAAGTGTTTCGGTAGCCATCGATACGTGCAGCGACAATGTCATCGATCAGCTAGTTCCTGAAATTCGAGGGCGCCTTGATATAGAACGGTTCAGATACAATATAACGGACCTCGTGAACGCAGTACGAAACGACCCTGCCAGTCTTGGGGGTCTGAGAGCTAATGAGCGCTACTTGGCGTACTGGGGGGATTGGAGCGAGATGCGATTGCGAATATTCGAGATTGACGAGGCCGCGCGCGCTCTGCTCTTGGGAGTCGACGGGCAATCGGCGCTTGCCGATCTCCTTCGCTTGGCAGCAGGCGCGGGTGGCACCGCATCACACCGAAACGCCCTCCGGAGCGCGATGCGAGATATGATGAGCATCGGTGTCGTTGGAGTCCGGTCAGGGACTCGAGCTTGATGCGCATTATCTTCTGCGATAATGTTCTCATCGACCAGTATTACCCGGATTCATCACTGGACGTGCAGCCACATCTTGGTCTTCTGTCACTTTTGGGAGTTGCATTCGACAGTGGCCACGAGGGCGCAATCTTCGATCCTAACCTCGCGCTCATGCAGAAGAAGCTTAGCCTTACGGACAATTTTTATCGCGATATGGCCCGCAATCTTCTCGACCTGGAACCAGACGCCTTAGGCTTCACGACGCTCGGTTGCAACCTGATATGCACTTACAAAGTAGCGCTGTACGTCAGAACGCAGCGGCCCGATCTGCCGATAATTCTTGGCGGTCCGCATGCCACCATCCTGCATAAAGATATCCTCCGAGAATTCGACGTATTCGATCTTATTGTGCGCCAAGAGGCTGAAGGAAACCTGCCCTCATTGTTGAAGATCCTCGGAACGGTCGATACGCCTGAACGAGTTAAAGCTTTTGCTGAGGTCCCGGGTCTAACGTTCCGAAAGGGACGCGAGCTCGTATCCACGCCGCCAGCCCCTCTCATCGATGACCTCGACTTGCTGCCGTGGCCCGCATACCAGCACTACCCCATTGAGGAGTTGGGGCTGAAGTCAATGCGTGTCGAAGCTGGCAGGGGGTGTCCTTTCAGTTGCACTTTCTGCTCAACGGCGTCATTCTTCGGTCGCCGTTACCGGCTGAAGTCTGCTAGCCGGCTCGTCGATGAGCTTGATTTCCTGAATCGTTGCTACGGGATTGCCGACTTCTCCTTGACTCACGACCTCTTTACCGTGAACAAGGTAAAGGTGCGGGAGTTCTGCAGAGCGGTGGCTGGCCGCGGGTATACCTGGTCGTGCTCCGCGCGAATGGACTGCGTCGACAATGCGCTTCTTTCAGACATGCGCGATTCCGGGTGCCGCTCTATTTATTATGGCGTGGAAACGGGTTCGCGTCGAATGCAGAAGATCAGTGACAAGCATCTCGATCTCGACCTTGTCGAACCGGTTCTCGACGCGACAGGTGACCTGCGGATGAAGGCGGTAGTTTCGTTGATTACCGGATTCCCGGAGGAGACCAAGGAGGACCAGGCCGCAACCATGAACTTGCTTGGGAATTGTACGAAGCGATCCCAGGAGCTCATCGACCTTCAGCTCCACCTGCTCACACCTGAGCCGGGGACAGCACTGCACTATCAGTACTCTGATCGACTGGAGTACGACGGTTACATTACCGACTTCAACTTTCCGACGATGGAAGCCGACGATGCGCATGTGATAAGCAGCCTTCCTGGACTATTTATGAATCACCATTACTATCCAACGGAAATTGAGCGGTCTCGACATATATTCGCTGAGCAATCGTTCCGACTCCTGATTATGCTTGGTTTCCCGATTCTTCATAACATGTTGCAGAGTTTCGAAGGCCAACTGAGCAGACTTGTGGACGCTCTTTATACCTATACGATTGGGGCTGAGAGACCACTAGACCACGCAGCCGTCGCCGCGTTCGCGGCCGAGAAGTGGGGTAGCGATAATATTCTGACCTCTGCGGTTCGTTATCTCATGACGGGTATACGACTCCGGGCTGCGGCGAGCGCAGTTGCTAGCAGCGGCTCGACCGATTGCACTGATCCAAGCGCGAGCTTGCAGCTCAGTCCCTCCGCCGCGCTTCTGACGGACATTCATAAAGTCCCTGATCTACTGATTGATTTGTCACAGGATGCGTGCGAGCTGGATGAAGAGCGCTACGGTCCTGCGCGAGATGCATATCTGGTGTTCGTTGAACGGGATCGGCCCAGCGAAGTGCGCAACTTTGAAGTAGGTGGACTGGCTCTGTCGCTAATTCAGTGGCTCCATGAACCTCGGACGATTGCAGACGTCGCATCATGGACGCGACAGTTTGATGCGCACGGCGAAATGCTCGACGGTATTGTTGACCGTCTTCGTCGGCTTGGCCTCGTTTCGCTTACGAGTTAGCACAGCGCTATGGGAGATCCCTTCACAACCCCGAGACCGCGGGCATCTGCAATCGACGCGATCGAGGGCTTCTACCTTACTCATGTGCTTAATTACTTTCACCGGCTGGGACTCTTGGCTGAGATAGGTGAGGGTGTTTCGGTACACGTGCTTGCGGACAAGTATGGGTTCGACTCGAAGCGGCTAGAGGTGCTCCTCGAATTCCTCGCGGAGCGTAGCAAGGTAATTGTTAGGTGCGGCGGGCGTGACCGCCCCTCGAAATATAAGCTGGCCGACGGAGATATGGCATCCGATTACTCTCTCGGATTTCAACTCGATAAGTTTGTGGGCGGGTACGGACCGGCGATCGCAGATCTTGGATTATGTTTACTCCCAGGCAAGGTTGGTGCGGCCCTCGTCGACCGAGAGATCGAGTCAGCAGCGTATCATCGAGTAGGGTCGCCCCCGAACCCAGTTGTGCTCGCTATCATGTCATCCCTGCGGTATCCGGCTCTATTAGATCTGGGTTGCGGACCTGGCACAACGCTAGCAGCCCTAGCTGGCCGAGATGCCGCCTTTGTTGGATGGGGTGTAGATCTCACCGAGGCTATGTGCGTGAAGGCGCGGTCATGCCTAGATAACTTCGGGGTTTCCGATCGAATAGAAATCATTCACGCTGACGCCCGATTCATCGATGCTGCTGTTACCGCTTCGATACGTCAACGGACGGAGGTGATACATTGTAAAGGTTTGATGAACGAATTGTTCGGCGGTGGCGGCGCGGAGGCGACTGCTTATTTAGGCCAATTACGTCGAGCATTTCCCGGTAGATTGCTGCTGAATGTAGACTACTACGGCAAATTGGGTCGCCTTCGGCACCTTCCGTCCCGTTACCGGCACACCCTGTTGCACGACGTTGTACAAACGATAACTGGGCAGGGGATACCCCCGGCTGACTCTGCTGGCTGGGCGGACGTATACAGCGCTGCAGGTGCGGAACTGGAGCATGCGTACGAAGGTGACGATTCAGGGATCGAGTGGTGCGTGCACGTGGTCCGCCTATGAGGGCCAAGTCGTTGAGTCACAAGAACGCGACGAGGCCGCGGAGGGCTGGAAAGGCCCGTAAGGCTGCGGCTCAGGGGTGTCAATCGGATAACTCTCGACAGCCGGGGCACCCGCAGTCCGTGCCTAGTCGACGGCGCCATCGATAAGGGCAGACATCAGGCCCTGGCCCCGGAATCCGCAGCGAACGTAGAAGCATGGAAGCGACCACACCGGCAGGTCATCGACCTGACCGAAATCGCGCTTGCGCTCCAGCCACGGTAGTTCATGGCGTGGGGTGAGCCGGCACCAGCCGACCGCGGCGCCGGATTGATCGAGTGCCAGCAGCCCTCCAGCGGCGGCCCCATCGAGGGATCGACCGGTGAGACAGCCGCAGCTCTCATCAGCCCAGTGCCGCTATGCCGCCTCGATCACACCGAACATCTCATCAGGGCTAGCGGGCGTAACGCGCTGCCGCCCCGCACTCCCCACACCGGAACACCCCGCCCTCGGCCGCGGTCAGCTCCCCGTGCCCGACACACGTGGGAGCCCCGTCGGCAGACAGCACCACGTTGCCGATCCCGACGTCCCAGCCACCCTCGACGTCGAGCAGGCGCTGGATGGCTCCGCCGCTACCCTGCCGGGCCTGGTGCAGCGCGCGTACCGCCGCGACCGTCGCGGTGACGACCCGGGACCCCGGCGTCCAGCCCTCGAACGAGTTGGCAGCCGGCACGATCGGCTCGTCGCCGCGCATCCGGATCACCAGCTCGCGGTCCTCGCCGGTGTCGAGGGCGAAGGTGAGCAGGTAGCAGCCTGGCTCGGCAAGAGCCTCGATCTTGGAAAGCAGCGGGTCCACTCCAGCAGCATTCCAGACAGGTTGAGAAATCAGGGCTTACCCCGGGTGACCGTCGGCGTCGGCTTGCTGGTGGGGCGGCCTGCGCGAGTGGTGGGCGGCGGCGGATGAGAAGGTCGTGGGCGCTTCGTCTTGCGGGGCTTTGATGACGGCTTCGGGTCCGGGCGCGTCCGCGCCGCGGCTGGCGCGCTACTGGCGAGAAGGCGGGGGATAGCTTGTGACGAAGCCGCCGGCGCGCCCGGGGATGTCGTGAGGGCAGGCATCGACGAGCTGGCCGGTCCGCGGCTCAGTGATGGGGAGGTCCTCGACGGGGACGGACGCACCGTCACGCTTCCCAGCGGTCCACTCGGGGCAGCAGCCCACTGACCCGGCGTGGGAGTTCTGTCCGGCCCAGGAGTCGAGTCCGGCCCAGGAGTCGAGTCCGGCCTGATGCCGGGCGAGAGCAGCAGCGCGGCCGCAACCGCGGCTGCCGTCACGACCCCCGCCACGGCTGCCAGCACACCCACTGCGCCGCCGAGGCGTCTGCCGGTCTTCCCGCTACCCGATTGCGCGCGGCGGGCCGGAACGTAGCGGTGGCTACCCGCCCGGGAGAGGCGTGCGCGCAACAGGGCCAACGCGCCCAAGCCGGTCAGTGCGAGCGAGCACAGCAGGACATCAGCGCGCACGCGGACTCGTCCGGTCAGTCACAGGCGCGGTCATCACATCGATCGATCGTAACGACGCGTCGTGAGCTCCCCATCTGGCCCGGGCCTGATGCATGCCGAAACGGCGGAACCACCGCATCGCCTCACTCGCGGTCGGAGAAGCGCTCCCACGCCGATTGCCGCGTCATATCCAGCGCCTCGCCGATCCGCGCCCAGGACACCCCGCGACCGCGGACCCGGCGTACCCAGATGGTCAGGCTGCCCTCCACCTGGCCGGCGACCCTGGCGATCTTGGGCAGGTGATCCAGCAGCTGCTGGTCGGTCATCGCCTGCCAGTACGGCAGCTCCGGCGGGGCATCACCAGCCGACTCGCTAGCCGAGGAGAGGATCTCGTTGCAGAGCCGCACGCACTCGTCGCAGATGTAGATGCCCGGGCCTGCGATGATCTTGGCGACCTCGTGGTCGGGCTTGGCGCAGAACGAACAGGCGATGGTGACGGCGGTAGCCGGCTCGGCGGTCATGGCACGGCTCCTCTCGTAGCACGTCAGGCTGTTCCTGACAGATTGTCAAGGCCAGCCTGACGCGTCAAGCACCTTGGCGAATGTCGCAAGCGGCCGAGGGCTCCGGTTTTGCTAGCGTGGATTCATGCAGCCCGACTTCGCTGGACCTTCCGACGACGCCGGGAGCAATTGGCCAGCCTCCGGGAGCAATCGGCCAGCCGCCGGGGACAGCCGCCTCAAGATCGGCGTCCTGGTGGTGGCCTTCAACGCCGAATCCACCCTGCAAGCCACTCTTGACCGCATCCCGCAGGACATCCGGGCCAAGATCGACGAGATCCTGATCTTCGACGACGCCAGCGAGGACCGGACCGTCGACGCCGGCCTGGCCTGGCGCGAGGCCAACGCGATCCCGACCACGGTGATCCGGCACGTCAGCAACCTCGGCTACGGCGGCAACCAGAAGGCCGGCTACCAGCTGGCCCTCGAGCACGGCCTGGACGTGATCGTGCTGCTGCACGCCGACGGCCAGTACGCCCCGGAGGCGATGGCCGACCTGCTGGCGCCGCTGGAGCGCGGCGAGGCCGACGCCGTGTTCGGCTCCCGGATGCTGGAGCCCGGCTCCGCCCGCGCCGGTGGCATGCCGCTCTACAAGTACCTGGGCAACCGGGTGCTCACCACGTTCGAGAACCGGCTGCTGGCCTCGAAGCTCTCGGAGTTCCACTCCGGCTACCGGGCCTACCGGCTCTCGGCGCTGGCGGAGCTGCCGATCGGGTTCAACACCGACGACTTCGACTTCGACACCCAGATCATCATCCAGCTGCTCGACGCCGGCAGGCGGATCGTCGAGGTGCCGATCCCGACCTACTACGGCGACGAGATCTGCTACGTCAACGGCGTGAAGTACGCCCGGGACGTGGCGCGCGACGTGCTGCAGTACCGGCTGACCAAGGTCGGCATCGGCACCCACCGCTGGGTGCCGGCCGATCCGGAGTACGCCGCCAAGGAGGGCGAGGGCACCTCGCACACCGTGATCACCGAGATGCTGGCGGCGATGCCGTCCGGCCGGGTGCTCGACCTCGGCTGCTCCGGTGGCCGGCTGTCGGAGCGCGTCCGCCGGCTCGGGCACAAGGTGGTGGGCGTCGACAGCATGGAGATCGCCGGGGTGCGCGACCGGGTCGACGACTTCTTCCTCGGCGACCTCGAGGACGGCATTCCGGAGGCGGCCGGCGGCGACTTCGACGTGGTGATCGCCGCCGACGTGATCGAGCACGTCCGCTACCCCGAGCGGCTGCTGCGCCAGATGGCCGAGGTGCTCTCACCCACCGGCCAGATCGTGATCTCCACGCCCAACTTCGGTCACTGGTACTCCCGCGGCCGGGTGGCGCTGGGCGCCTTCGACTACGACCGGCGCGGCATCCTGGACGAGACCCACCTGCGGTTCTTCTCCCGCAAGAGCCTGCGACGGACGATCGGCTCGGCCGGCCTGGACATCCTGCAGCTGGAGTACACCGGCCTGCCGCTGGAGGTGCTGACCCGCGCCGACAGCTGGAAGTCCCGCTGGGCGCGCAGCGTCGACCGCCGGCTGGTGCGGCTGCGTCCGACCGTGTTCGGCTACCAGTTCGTGGCCCGGCTCCGCCCGCACCATGCCGGCTCCGTCACCCACGTGGCGTGACATGACTGCCCAGCCGCACTCGGCCGTCGCCGAGCCGACCACCTCCGCCCCGGGGCGCGAGCAGCAGGTCGGCCGGCACCGGCGGTGGGTGCTCGCGCTTGCCCTGATCGCCCTCGGCCTGAAGCTGGTCATCGCCGCGCGGACCTACGGCACCAACGACATCAGGCACTGGACCAACTTCGTCAACGGGGTGGCCGAACGCGGCCCGGTCGGCATCTACGGCATCACCTTCGAGCGGTCGTTCTACAACCACCCCCCGCTGATCGGGTATTTCCTGCAGCTGGTGGACTTCGCGCGCCACTACGGCGTCAGCATCGGCTTCTCGATCCGCTCGGTGGCAAGCCTGGCCGACGTCGGCTCGGCGCTGCTGGTCTTCGAGATCCTGCGCCGCCGCCGCAGCCTGCGCGAGGCGACGTGGGCGGCCGCCCTGGTGGCGGTGAGCCCGGTGCTGTTCATCATCTCCGGCTTCCACGGCAACACCGACCCGATCTTCGTGCTGTTCACCCTGCTGGCCCTGCACCTGCTCGCCGATCGGGGCAAGCCCCTGCCCGCCGGGCTGTCGATGGGCGTCGCGATCGGGATCAAGATCGTCCCGGTGGTGGCGGTGCCCGCCTTGCTCGTGCTCGCCCTCCTGCAGGGACGGCGGAGCCTGCTGAGGTTCGGCGCCGGCTTCACGGCCGCGGTCGCCATCAGCTGGCTGCCCGCCCTGATCGCCCACGCCCAGCCGGTGCGCGAGCACGTGCTCGGGTACGCCGGCAGCGGCATCAGCCAGTGGGGATTGATCCAGATCGGCCACTGGTTCGATGATCCCGGCTGGGCCGACTTCCTGACCGGCGCGGGCCGGTTCCCGGTGGTGCTGCTGTGCGCGCTGGCGCCGGCTGCCCTGGTCTGGCGCCGGCCGGCGATGGCCGCCGAGGCGGTCGGCCTGTCGCTGGTCAGCTTCCTCTTCCTCAGTCCGGCGTTCGGCTGCCAGTACCTGGTCTGGGCGATGGCCGCCGCGTACCTGCTCAACTTCGGGTGGGCCACCGTCTACAACCTCGGCGCCGGCCTGGTGCTGTTCAAGATCTACACCCGGTGGGCCCATGGCTTCCCGTGGAACCATGCCGATTACTGGGGATTGGTCGGCATCGAGCTGGTCGGCGCGCTGTTGCTGTGGGGGTGCCTGGGGATTCTGGCCGCACTCGGGGTGCGCCGCATCCTCAGGAGCGAGAACCCGGCGCGCGCGACAGGACCGGAGCCAGGCCGCAGAGCCGGAGTCAGGCCAGGTAGCCGAACTGGGTGATCCGCTCGGCGGCGTAGGCATACTGGCTCGGATCGGCCGGCGCGAGGGTGCCCAGGCCGTCGACGTAGCGGTTGTACATGCAGAAGGCAGCGGCGATCAGCACCGTGTCGTGCAGCTCGATGTCGGTGGCGCCGGTGGCGCGGGCCGCGCTGATCAGCTCGGGCGTGACGTTGCGGCCGCTCACTTGCACCGCGGCGGCGATCCGCAGCAGCGCGCGCAGCTTCGGTGACACCGGCGCGCTGTCCAGGTCGGTACGGACCTGCTCGACCAGCTCCATGCCCTCATTGAGCTGGGCCGCGGCGAAGGCCGAGTGCGACCCGCAGCAGAACTGGCACTTGTTCCGCCCGGAGACGTAGGCCGCGATCAGCTCGCGTTCGCCGCGAGACAGGGTGCTCGGCTCGCGCAGCAACACCTCGGCCAACTCGTTGAGGGGCTTGGCGGTTTCGGGCCGGAAGATCAGCGGTCCGTTGATGCCCGGAAACTTGGTCTCATCGACTCCGAGGGCAATGTGGGCCATGGTGTTCACGCTCGATTCAGTAGTGCCAGCAGATTGTATAGTGACACTATCTAATGAGTCGCGGGCATGCGAGCGCCGGCTCGAGCTGAGCAATTATGGAGAAGTGACCGGCACGGGATCGGACGCCGGTCAGCGTTGGTAGCTGAATTGGGCGATCCAGCAGGCCACACTCGTGACCAAGACCAGTAGGCGTTGCTGGGCCAGCTCCCCTTGACCCGCTCCTACGCCGGGCCGGCCTGGCACACATAGACAAAGGCTGCTATGAACGGATCCTCAACCGGTCATCGGGACTCGATGGCTCGTAGTCCACTTGAGGCGAGTGTGCCCGGTCCATCAAAAGGTAAAGCTGGCTAACTTCCTGTGCCTAAGTTCTTGACAAGTCCTGAGCAAAGCAGGACATTCCCTGACATAAATATTTAGAGAGGAACCTTCAATGCGATCTCGCCTACTCGCGTCCATGAGTGCTCTCGGGCTTACCCTAGGTGGCCTGCTGGTATCCGCCAGCCCAGCCGGAGCCGAGCCAGCTCACTGCAGTTGGTGGAACAACTCGATCCGTGATCTCTACACCGCCGGGGGGATTTACTTCAAGGATGGGGCGCCCATCCGAACGGGGGCGGTCTCGGAGTGCAATATCGTGGGCTCCGGTTCCTCGAATCACGGCATCGACATCCACTGCCGCGTCAAAAACGACCAGGGCGCCAACTGGATCCACCTCCGCGACACGACCACCGGAGTGGCCGGCTGGTCTCGAGCCGACAGCCTCAGTGGGCCCGCGACCTCCGTTCCCAATTGCTTCAGCTAGGCAAGCACCCCCCGCACTGGGTGACCTGCGGGTCTCTGCCCGCAACTAACCGGCCCGACCCTCCTCACGGGCCGCGTCGGTCAGATACCGGTAGCCGAATTCGGGTGTCAGTTTCAAGTGACCCACTACCGAACTGGGGAGGATCCGCCGCCAGGTCTGAGCAGCACCACAACACAATGATGTTTACTTAACATCATTATGACGTTATGAATTGATCATGACGTCATAACTAGTGCTCTCGGTCGGAACACCTCAGCCGAACCGGCCGGAGATGTAGTCCTCGGTGCGCCGCTGGCTCGGGTTGGAGAAGATCTTCTGGGTGTCGTCGATCTCGACGAGCTGGCCCGGCTTGCCCACCCCGGCCAGGTTGAAGAAGGCGGTGCGCTCGCTGACCCGGGCCGCCTGCTGCATGTTGTGGGTGACGATCACGATCGTGTACTTCTGCTTCAGGGATTGGATGAGGTCCTCGATCGCGAGCGTCGAGATCGGGTCCAGCGCCGAGCACGGCTCGTCCATCAGCAGCACCTGGGGTTCGACGGCGATCGCCCGGGCGATGCACAGCCGCTGCTGCTGACCCCCGGAGAGTCCCGCGCCGGGCTTGGCCAGCCGGTCCTTGACCTCCTCCCAGAGGTTGGCCGCCCGCAGCGACTTCTCGACGATCCCGTCGAGCTCGGCACGCTTCATCCGCCCTGCCTGCAGCTTCAGGCCGGCGGCCACGTTGTCATAGATCGACATGGTGGGGAACGGGTTCGGCCGCTGGAACACCATCCCGATGGTGCGCCGGACACTGACCGGGTCGACGTCGGATCCGTAGATGTCCTCGCCGTCGAGCAGCAACTCGCCCTGCACCGTCGCGCCGGCGATCACCTCGTGCATCCGGTTGATGGTGCGCAGCACGGTGGACTTGCCGCAGCCGGACGGCCCGATGAACGCGGTCACCGAGCGCGGTGCGATGGTGAAGTCGACGTCGGCCACCGCCAGGAACTTGCCGTAGTAGATGTTGAGGTTGCGAGCCTCGATCCGCTTGGCCATCTAGCTATTCTCCCCTTGCTGCTCAGTGTTGCGTATCGAAAGAAGAGGCTCAGGACGAGACCTTGCTGCGGCTGGCGATCAGCCGGGCGAGCAGGTTCAGCGCCATCACCAGGAGGATGAGGGTGAGCGCGGCGGCCCACATCCGGTCGGCCGCATAGTGCACGCTGACCTTCTGTCCGCCGCGCAGGATGGTGGTGCTGCCGAGATTGCCGAACTGGTCCTTGATCATGCCCGGCAGCGAACCCTGCGGCCCGCTGAACAGGTTGTTGTTGTCATTGGGCGAGTACCCCACCAGCACCAGCAGCGGAGCGGTCTCGCCGGCGACCCGGGCCACGCCCAGCACGATCCCGGTCATGATCCCGCTCATGGCGGTCGGAAGCACGATCTTGACGATGGTCTTCCACTTGGGCACCCCCAGGGCGTAGGAGGCCTCGCGCAGCTCGTCCGGGACCAGCCGCAGCATCTCCTCGGTGGTGCGGACCACCACCGGGATCATCAGCATCACCAGGGCCAGCGAGACCAGCCAGCCGGCGCGCTGGCCGGACAAGGTCGTGACGAACACGGCATAGATGAACAGGGCGGCCACGATGGACGGGATGCCGGTGAGGATGTCCACCATGAACGTGGTGGCCCGGGCCAGCGGGCCCCGTCCGTACTCGACCAGGTAGATGGCCACCAGCAGCGCGATCGGCACCGAGATCACCGTGCACAGCGCAACCTGTTGCAGGGTGCCGACGATGGCGTGCAGCGCGCCGCCGCCGCTTTCGCGATAGGTGACGCCCCGCTGGCTGCTGGTGAACCAGCCGCTGCCGAGGATGCCGGCCAGGCCACGGCTGAGCACCGTCCACAGCAGCCAGACCAGCGGGACCAGGGCGAGCAGGAAGCAGCCGTAGATCACCGTCGTCGCGAGCCGGTCCTTGGCCTTGCGCAGCGTGGTCCCGGGCGCGGCGGCCAGCGAGCCGCGGGAGATCGTCGCGCTCGTCATGAGAACTCCTTGCGGCGGTTGACCACCCAGCGGGCCGCGGCGTTCACGGCGAAGGTCAGCACGAACAGCACCAGGCCGGCGGCGATGTAGGCCCCGGTCTGGGACGGGCTGTTGAACTCCGAGGCGTTGTTGGCGATCTTGGACGCGAACGTCTCACCGCCGTTGAAGATGGAGAACGAGAAGGCGCCGGTATTGGAGACCTTCGACAGGATCAGCGTGATGGCGATCGTCTCGCCCAGCGCCCGGCCGAGCCCCAGCATCGCGCCGCTGACCAGGCCCGGCCGGCCATAGGGCAGCACCGCCAGCCGGATCACCTCCCACCGGGTGGCGCCCAGCGCCCAGGCTGCCTCGATGTTGGCCCGCGGAGTGCGCTCGAAGACGTCGCGTCCGATCGCGGTGATGATCGGCAGGATCATCACCGCCAGCACCACGCCGCCGGTGAAGATCGTGCCGCCCCTGACGTTGTGGTCGGCGAACAGCGGAAACCAGCCGGCTCGCCGGGACAGCAGGTCGGCCAGCGGCTGGATCTTCGGCGCCAGCACCGCGATGCCCCAGACCCCATAGATGATCGAGGGAATCGCTGCCAGCAGGTCGATGACGTAGGCCACCGGACGCGCCACCCGGGCCGGGGCGTACTGGGAGATGAACAGGGCGATCCCGATCGCGACCGGCACCGCCAGCGCCATCGCCACCAGCGAGATGAGCACCGTGACCCAGAGCAGCGGCAGGACCCCGAAGTCCAGCGTGTCGCCGCCGACGTCCCAGGTGCGTGCGGTCAGGAAGTTGGACCGGTCGGAGGTGATGGCCGGCAACGCCCTGATGACCAGGAAGACCGTGACCAGCCCGATCAGCAGCACCAGGAACGCGCCGGCCCCTGAGCTGAGGCCGGCGAGCACCCGGTCGCCGAACCGGCCCGCCCCGGTCCGGCCGCCCAGGCTGCCGGCTCCGAACACCGGTTCCTGATCGGGCAGGATCCCGGCCGGCTGGCTGGAGCCGACGACGGGCACGACCACGGGCCGGTCCACCCGCAGGGCCGGCCCGCTCGGATCAGGCGCCGGCTCCGGACGGTCGGAAACCGCCGGGCCGGCCATCCGGCCCGGCCCGGCGGTATCGGCCGGCGTCCGATCGATCATGGGTGTCTCTTTCG
This sequence comes from Jatrophihabitans sp., assembly GCF_036388195.1. Classification (GTDB taxonomy): domain Bacteria; phylum Actinomycetota; class Actinomycetes; order Mycobacteriales; family Jatrophihabitantaceae; genus Jatrophihabitans_A. The sequence continues at coordinate 13,012 of NZ_DASVSG010000072.1, forward strand.
GCATCGTCGGTGCTCCTCGGCCCCGGGTCCTAGCTGATCGACTCGACCGCGGCCTTCACCTGGGTCTGGATCTCGGTCGGCAGCGGCGCGTAGCCCAGGTCCTGCAGCGCGGCCTGGCCATCGCCGGCGGTGTAGGTCAGGAAGGACTTGACCAGCGAGCCGACCTTGGGGTCGGCGTACTTGGAGCAGACGATCTCGTAGGTGACCAGGATGATCGGGTAGGCCCCGGACGCCCTGGCCGCGTAGTCCAGCTTGAGCGTCAGATCCTTGCCGCCGTTGCTGGCCACCTTGGCGGCCGCCACCGCGGCTGCGGCGCTGTCGGCGGTGAGCTCCACCGGGCCGGCTCCGTTGTCCACCCTGGCGGTGTCCAGATCACCGCTCACCGCGAAGGACCATTCGACGTAGCCGATGCCGCCCTCGGTCGAGCCGATCGCCTGCTGGACGCCCTGCGATCCGGCTTTGCCCTGCCCCGCGAAGCCGGCCTTGGACGAGTCCTTGTCGGGCTTGGAGGTGAAGCCGGCCGGGTCGTTGGCGGCCAGGTACTTCTCGAAGTTCTGGGTGGTGCCCGAGGAGTCGCTGCGGTAGAACACCGTGATCGGGGTCGAAGGCAGCGAGGCGTTGGCGTTGAGGGCCTTGATGGCGGGATCGTTCCAGGTGGTGATCTTGCCCAGGAAGATCCTGGTGATGACCTTCGGCGTCAGGACCAGGTCCTTGACCCCGTTCACCTTGTAGGCGACGGCGATCGGGCCGGTCACCATCGGCAGGTTCAGCGCCGGCGAGCCGCACACGGCGGCGGCCTTGGCGACCTCGCCGTTGGCGGGGTCCAGCGCCGAGTCAGAGCCGGCGAAATCAGCCTGCTTGGCGATGAAGTTGGAGACCCCGGCGCCGGAACCGGTGCCGTTGTAGGTGATGGTGGTGCCGCTGCACGTGGCCTGGAAGTCCTTGATCCACTGCTCCATCGCGTTCTTCTGGGCGGTCGAGCCCTCGGCCTTCAGCGAGCCGCTGGCGCACGCGGCCGAACTCGAGCCTGCGCTCGAACTGCCGCCGTCCGGGCTGGCGCCGGCGTCGGCCGACGTGCCGCTCGAACCGCAGCCGGTCAGCGCGATGGCGCCGGCCGCAAGTCCAGCCAGAACGCCTGTACGGGTGGTGATCGACACCAGTAGTCCCTTTCGTGGTTCGTGGGGCTGCGCGAGCGGGGGGCTTGCTCAGCCGTCGGAATCGTTGACGAAAGGAACGCTAGGCAGCAGAGGTGGCCTGCCGGGGAGTGCTCGGTGAACGGGACGTGAACGGCGGTCGGCAGCTGGTCTCAGCCGGCGGCGAACTGGATGTCGCGGGCGAAGACGGTGAATCCGAGGCCCTCGTAGAGGCTGCGCGCGGTGCTGTTGTCAGCCTCGACATAGAGCAGCACGGCGCCCAGCTCCCGCTCGCGCAGGTGTCGCAGTCCCGCGACCAGCAGCGCCTTGCCGAGCTTGAGTCCCTGCGCCGCGGGGTCCACCCCCAGCACGTACACCTCGCCCATCGGCTCGGCCGTGTCGGTGTGCACCTTCGTCCAGTGATAGCCCAGCAGCTGCTCACCGCGGACGGCGAGCAGGAAACCGGCGGGGTCGAACCACGGCGCGGCAAGCCGGTCGGCGAGGTCGGCGGGCCCCCAGCGGCCCTGCTCGGGATGGGAGGCGAAGGCCCGGGCGTTGACGGCCAGCCACGCCTCGTCGTCGGCGCCGGGCCGGAACGCCCGGATGCTGATCCCCTCGGACAGCTGCGGTTGCGGAAGGTCCAGGTCGGTGAGGGAGCGGCGCAGCTGCAGCAGGGTCCGCACCGGCTGCCAGCCGGACTGGGCGGCGGCCTGGGCGGCGACGCTGTTGCGGCCGTGCGCCCAGAGCCGCAGCAGGCGGGGATCGACCAGCCGGCCGGCGGCATCGAGCAGCTCCGACGCCACCAGCGGGTCGGTTGCCACCAGCTCCACGGCGCACGCCTGGTCGCTGGGATCCAGCTGGGCGTAGCCGAGCAGCACCGTCTCCTGTTCGTAGACCAGATGCCGCACCGGCGGTCCGGCCGTCAGCCGCAGCAGCGCCTGCTCGCTCAGCGGCGGGGTGTCGGCCGAGTCCGGGCTCTGCCGTGCCAGCTTGCGAACCGCCTCAGCGGTGTCCGGGCTGAGCGCGGCGACAGCGGAGATCGGCGAGGTCACCGGCCAAGGTTAGCGGCCTGCTCCTGCTGGACGTCGCGGTCCGGTGCTGCCAGGTAGCCGTCGTCGGGAGAACTACCGGCCCGGGCCCGCAGCCCCGGCTCGGCCGGCTTGACGAACTTGTAGCCGACGTTGCGGACGGTGCCGATCAGGGCCTCGTACTCCGCGCCCAGCTTGGCGCGCAGCCGGCGCACGTGCACATCGACGGTGCGGGTGCCGCCGAAGTAGTCATAGCCCCACACCTCCTGCAGCAGGTGTGAGCGGGTGAAGACCCGGCCCGGGTGCTGGGCCAGGAACTTCAGCAGCTCGAACTCCTTGTAGGTCAGATCCAGGATGTTCGACTTCAGCCTGGCGGTGTAGGTGGCCTCCTCGATGGTGAGGTCACCGACCTTCACCACTCCCGGCTCGCCCTCCTGCACGGAGCTGCGCCGGCCCACCGCCAGCCGCAGCCGGGCGTCGACCTCGGCCGGGCCCGCGGTGTCCAGCAGCACGTCGTCGACCGGCCAGTCCGCCGACAGCGCGACCAGGCCGCCCTCCTTGAGCACCACGAGGATCGGCAGGCTGACGCCGGCGGTGGCCAGCACCTTGGTGAAGGCCCTGGCGCCCACCAGGTTGAACCGGCCGTCGATCAGCACCGCATCGGCGCTGCCGGTCAGCAGCGGGCTGACGTCGAGGTCGAGGACGCTGATCCGGTGCCCGAGCAGGCCGAGGGCAGGAAGCACCTCGGTGGTCGGCTGCGCTGCCGTGGTGAGGAGGAAGATCTCCATGACGCCTCCCGGCTGGGCCGGTAGTAACCGCTACAGGAACAATGTTCCCATGATCAGGGGTCCGGAACCTGTGCGACTTCGGACAGCGGACGGCATTGTTCTATCGGCCGACTATTACGCCGATGTTTCCGGCGGCCCTGTCTACCTGGTCGGCCACGGTTTCACCGGGTCGTCGCGGACGCCGCAGGTGGTGGGGATCGCCGAGCAGCTGCGCTCGCTGGGCGGGTCGGTGCTGGTGCTGAACTTCCGGGGACACGGGGCCTCCGAGGGCCTGTCGACGATCGGCGTGGACGAGATCGCCGATGTCGAAGCCGGGGTGGGCTGGTTGCGCGCCCGGCGTCCGGGTGTGCCGATCGTCACGGTCGGCTTCTCGATGGGCGCCTCGATCGTGATCCGGTACGCGGGACTGGGCGGGGATCCGGACGCGGTGGTGGCGGTCAGCGGCCCGGGTCGCTGGTACGAGCGCGGCACCGACCCGATGCGGCGGCTGCATCTGGGCGTCGAGACCCGGGTGGGCAGGCTGGTGCTGCACCGGATGTTCCGGACCCGGGTCGGGGGCGGCTGGGACCTGCTGCCGGCCTCGCCGGTGGAGGTGGCCGCCTCGATCAGCGCGCCGCTGCTGGTGGTGCACGGCGACGCCGACCCCTACTTCGGCGTCGAGCACGGCCGGATGCTGGCCGCCGCGGCGCCCAACTCCGAACTGTGGATCGAGCAGGGCCTCGGGCATGCCGAGAACGCCATGACGCCCCAGCTGCTGGAACGCATCAGCGGCTGGGTCCGCCGCACGGTGCCGGCGTCTGCGACCATGAACCCGTGACCGTGGACAGTTCCGCAACGACGGAGCAGCAGCCCCGCACCCCCGCGGCCGGGACCCTGCAGATCCAGCTGGCGATGCTGACCGCGCTGGCCGGCGGGGTGCTCTCGCTCGGGTCCTATCTGGGCAACGTGGCGCTGCTGGCCGCGGTCGGCGTGGTGCAGCTGTTGCTGATCCTCAGCTGGCTGTTCGGCACCTCGGTGCCCGGCCGGAGGGGCGGCCTGGTGCTGGCGGTGCTCGCGGCCGGCGGAGCTGACGCGGCGATCATGCGCTGGCCCGACAGCGGCTACTCGCCGGTGCTGGGGGTGCTGGGCATGGCGGTGCCGCTGCTGTTCGCCCACCAGCTCAGCCGCGGCGTGGTGCGGACCAGGGTGCTGGAATCGCTGGCCGACATCACCGTCCTGCTGATCGCGGTGGTCGCGCTGGCCGGCCTGCTCGTGCTGCGTCGGCAGAGCAACGGCGACATCCTGACTCCGGCGGTGCTCGGCGCGATCACTGCCGGGCTGGTGGCGGCCCACTTCACCGACGCGGTCCTGCCGGCGCCCCGGTTCGACCCGCAGGTCGATCGCGGACTGCCCGCGGTGGTCGTCGGGGTGCTGGCCGGCGCCCTCGTCGGGATGCTCAGCCTGCACCGGGTGATCGACCTGGCCGGTGGCCGGGGCGCGTTCGTCGGAGCCTCGATCGCCGCGGTGGCCTGCCTGCTGTCGATCGGGGCGGCCTTCAGCGGTGTGCGTACCAGCCTCGCCCCGGCGGGGACCGCGGGCCCGGCGGGACCGGCCGTTCGGCTGCGTCCGGTGGCGGCGGTCCTGATGACGGTGGCGCTGAGCACGCCGGCGGCCTACGTCCTGGTCAACGCGCTGTCCGGGTGAGCTCCGGCTGAGCCCGGTGAGCTCGGCGTCCCGGTGAGCCCGTGGCCGCAGTTGGCCGGTTCGGGCGCCGTTGACTAGGCTGCCATCATGGGTCAGTTGCTCACCTCCCGCCGCGCCGTGGACCTGTGCCGCGTCGGCAGCGCGCTGTGTCCCTCCCTCTGATCGGGTAGCCCGAAGCCGGAGTGCCGGCGCTGCCCCCATCCCTCGCTGTGCTTCACCGCCCCGCGACCGGAGGACTCTCCTGGTGGCGAAGGCCGTCGAAGATCATCCCTATTGATCAAGGAGAAACCAACTCATGAGCCGCTCAGAAGCGCTCGTCTCGGCCGATTGGGTCGAACAGAACCTCAGTACCCCCGGTGTCGTGATCGTCGAGGTGGACGAGGACACCACCGCCTACGACACCGGGCACATCGCCGGCGCCGTGAAGCTGGACTGGAAGCTCGACCTGCAGGATCCGGTCGTCCGGGATGCGGTGAGCAAGGAGGACTTCGAGAAGCTGCTCTCGGCCAGGGGCATCAGCAACGACGACACCGTGGTGCTCTACGGCGGCAACAACAACTGGTTCGCCGCCTACGCCTACTGGTACTTCAAGCTGTACGGCCACGACCAGGTCAAGCTGCTCGACGGCGGCCGCAAGAAGTGGGAGCTCGAGGGCCGGGAGCTGACCAAGGACGAGGTCTCGCGGCCGGCGACGGAATACCGGGCCAAGGACCAGGACCTCTCGATCCGGGCGTTCCGCGATGAGACGGTCGCCGCGATCGGCACCAAGAACCTGGTGGACGTCCGGTCGCCCGACGAGTTCTCCGGCAAGCTGCTGGCCCCGGCGCACCTGCCGCAGGAGCAGTCCCAGCGCGGTGGCCACATCCCGACCGCGGTGAACGTGCCGTGGTCCAAGGCGGCGAACGAGGACGGCACCTTCAAGTCCGACGAGGAGCTGGCCAAGCTCTACGCCGACGCGGGCCTGGACACCAGCAAGGACACCATCGCCTACTGCCGGATCGGGGAGCGCTCCAGCCACACCTGGTTCGTGCTGCACGAGCTGCTGGGGCACCCCAATGTCAAGAACTACGACGGCTCGTGGACCGAGTACGGCTCGCTCATCGGCGTGCCGATCGAGAAGGGCTGAGCTCGTGAGGATCGCAGCGAGCGCCAGCGAGCGAGGACCGGAGCGAGCGGCCGATGAGCGCTCGCGCGAAGAGGAAGTGAGCTGAGCATGTGCGGAGCCCCGCCCCAGGCCCCCACGCTGCCGCCACACGTGGACATCACCAAGGAGACCGTGATCTACGGAACGGTCTCACTGGACGACGCGCCGGTGCCAGGCGCGTACGTCCGGCTGCTCGATTCCAGCGGCGAGTTCACCGCCGAGGTGCTGACCTCGGCCACCGGGGACTACCGGTTCTTCGCCGCGCCCGGCGAGTGGACGCTGTCGGTGCTGCACAACTCCGGTTCGACGCGTCAGCAGATCAGCGCGTCCGGACCGGGCCTGGTGGAAGCGTCGCTCGCCCTGGCCTAAGGCGACCGGCGGGTCAGTAGACCAGCGCCTGGACGTTCGGCTGCAGGATCTCGTCGACGAAGGTGGCCGAGCCGGCGATCCGGACCCCGGGGATCAGCTGATCCCCGGTGATGGATCGCCGCTCGGCGCACTGGGTGCAGACGGTCAGGGTGCCGAGTTCCAGCACGGCGTCGCGTAGCTGGGCCAACGGCGCCGAGTGCGGCAGGACGAAGCTCTCGGCCTGACCGGGCACGCCGAACCAGGCGGCATCGCCGGTCAGCCAGAGCGAAACCCCGATTCCGGTGGCCGCTGCCGTGGCAGCGACGGTAAAGGCCTGCGCGCACCGCTCGGCATCCGTGGCGCCGGCGGTGCACTTGACGATCAGGGCGCGGGGTCGTGTGTCCACAGCGACTATCCTTGCTCCATGGAGGCGTTTTTCATCATCCTGCTCATCGTGTCGTTCCTGGCGATCGCCGGGATGGCCGCCCTGATCGTGAGCAAGCTGTTCGCGGGCCAGCAGTAGGTGACCGAGCAATCCCTCCCTGAGTCGCCGGAGCCGGCCGAGCAGGCCGTGCCGGAGATCACCGATACCACCGACCTGCGGTCAGGTCCGGAGATCCATCAGGGGCTGCTGGCGGTGCTGGGGCTGGTCGGGCGCTGGTCCGGCTTCGGAAACGGCGCCAAGCCCGCCACCGGTGAACAGTTCCGCTACGCCCAGCGGGTCAGCTTCGCCCACGACGGCCGGCCGTTCCTGTCGTATGAGTCCCGTACCTGGTTGCTGAACCCGGACGGCTCGGTGCTCCGGCCGGCGTTCCGGGAGAACGGCTTCCTGCGGATGGGTAGCGGCTCCGACGAGCTGGAGCTGGTGCTGGCGACGGCGGTGGGCATCGTCGAGGTGTTCACCGGGCTTGCCGGCGATTCGCGGTGGGAGCTGGCCAGCTCGGGGGTAGGCCGTACCCGGTCGGCCAAGGAGGTCGCCGGTGAGCGGCGGCTGTACGCGCTGTCCGGGGGCAAGCTGATGTATGCCCAGGAGCTGGCGCTGACGCCGGGGGACTACCGTCCGCACCTCAATGCCAGCTTGACCCGCGACTGACGCACAGAGCCTCCAGAGCAGCTGGATCCCCAACGGGCGGGATCCGAACTGACCCCGGACATGTGAAAACCCCGAGCCGGTTCACGGTGAACCTGCTGCCGGTCGGACAAGCCCGGCGACTCGGGGTTTCAGGAGGGCACCGGACTAGCCGGCGACCTCCTTAGGTGTCCGAGAGCGCATCAAAGTTCTGGACCACCTCCTCTCCCATACGCATACCAAGATACTTGGCTGTGCGGCATCGGGCCAGCGGTTTCCCCATAGCGGCCTACCATGGACGGATCATGGCCCACCAGCAACCCGCGCCGTCCGACTCGCTGGCCGGCCGGCTTCGGGAACGCGGCCTGCGGATGACGCCGCAGCGCCAGCGCGTTATGGATGCCGTGACCCAGCTGGTGCATGCCACCCCGGACCAGGTGGCCGAGGCGGTGCCTGAGGTCGACCTGACCACGGTGTACCGGACGCTGGAGGTGCTGGAGCAGATCGGCATGCTCGCCCATACCCACCTGGGTCACGGGGCGCCCTCCTACCGGCTGGCCGGCGATGACCACGTGCACGTGGTCTGCCATCACTGCTCGTCGGTGGTGGACGTGCCTGCCGGGCTCGCCGACGAGCTCGCTGACCGGTTGCTGGCCGAGCGCGGTTTCGTGCTCGACCGCTCGCACTTCACCGTCTTCGGCGCCTGTGCCGACTGCGCCGCCCGCACTGACCGCACTGACCGCACTGACCGCGCTGACCGCACTGCCAGCGCTGACCGCTCTGCCAGCACCACCGGAGGAAACCCGTGACCGACTACCGCTCACCGCTGCTGGACTGGCCCGGGGCTGTCGAAGCCGGTGGCCGTGACTCCGGAACCGCCTGGCACTACGGCGACCCGCTCGGCGAGCAGCGCCGGGCGATGGCCGGCGCCGGCCTGATCGACCGCTCGCACCGGGACGTCCTGGTGGTACCGGGCCCGGACCGGCTGGACTGGCTGCACGCGATCTGCTCCCAGCACCTGAGCGCTCTGGCCGACGGGGACTCCACCGAGGCGTTGGTGCTCTCGCCCAACGGGCACGTCGAGCAGCACTGGCAGCTGACCGAGCTCGGGGACCAGGTCTGGATCGACACCGAGCCGGGCGCGGCGGACGAGGTGCTCGGCTACCTGCTCAAGATGCGGTTCCTCAAGCGGGTGGAGCCGGCGATCGTCACCGCTGAGTTCGCGGTGCTGTCGCTGATCGGGCCGGACGCCATCGAGGTGCTCGGCCGCGCCGGGCTGCCGGTCCCGGAGTCCAAAGCCATCGCGCTGCCGGGTGCTGGTTTCGTGCGTCCAGCGCTGTCAGCAGGCGGCCCGGTGGACCTCATCGTCGCCCGGGCGGACCTTGCCGAGATCGCAGACCGGCTGCGGGCCGCGGGTGCGCACCCGATCGGCAGCTGGGCCGCCGAGGCGCTGCGGGTGGAGCGCCGCCAGCCGCGGCTGGGCCTCGACACCGACCACCGCACCCTGGCCCACGAGGCGGGCTGGATCGGCTCGGCGGTGCACCTGGACAAGGGCTGCTACCGCGGCCAGGAGACGGTCGCCCGGGTGCAGAACCTCGGCAAGCCGCCGCGCCGGCTCGTCCTGCTGCACCTGTCCGGCGACTCCGAGCAGCTGCCTGAGCCGGGCAGCCCGGTCGAGCGGGACGGCCGGGCGGTCGGCTTCGTCGGAACCGCCGTGCAGCACCACGAGCTCGGCCCGATCG
>NZ_DASVSG010000073.1:0-19514 GCF_036388195.1 Jatrophihabitans sp.
GCCCCTACCGCAGCGAAGCAGAACGCATCGCCGCCTTCTCGACCTGGCTACACACCTACAATCACCACCGCGGCCACACCGCCCTCGGCGGCGCGACACCAGCCAGCCGTGTCACCAACCTGTCAGGACAGAACAGCTAGCGGACTATTCGAACCTTGACTTAGTGTCTGCGCTACCCGCACGATTCAGCACGATGCGCCGAAGGGGAGCTGCTACGAGCACGCCAGCCGCCGGAACGCCATTGTGTCCCCGAACAGAAAGCCTGCCCGGTGCCCTTCTCCGATCCAGCGACCTCGCCCGACCCCGCCACCCGGCTCGGCAGCCTGATCAACCTTGCCACTCCGTTCGCCGTCCGGGTCGTCGCGTCGCTGCGGGTGGCTGAGCAGATGGCCTCCGGCGTACACGATGTGGACGCGATCGCCGCGGCGGTGGGCGCCGACCCGGACGCGCTGACCCGGCTGCTGCGCTATCTGGTGCACCAGGGGGTCTTCACCGAGGACCGCCCGGGGCAGTTCGACCTGACCGACGTCAGCAGGCTGCTGCTGGACCGCAGCCCGGCCGGCATGGGGCGCTGGCTGGACCTGGAGGGCATGGGCGGGCGGATGGACCTGTCCTACGTCGGATTGCTGCATTCGGTGCGCACCGGCGAGGTCGCCTATCCGGTCGTGCACGGCCGGACCTTCTGGGAGGACCTGGACGTCGAGAAGCACCGCCGTTTCATCGACGAGCTGATGCTGGTGCAGGGCTCGCGCACCTCGCCCCAGGTCACCGAGCTGTACGACTGGAGCGCGGTCAACGACGTGGTCGATGTCGGCGGCGGCAGCGGCGGGTTGCTGGCCCACCTGCTCACCCGGCACCCGCACCTGCGCGGCGTGCTGGTGGACCTGCCCAACGCCCCGGCCGTGGCCAAGGAGCTGTTCGCCGAGCGGGGCCTCACCGACCGCACCGAGATCGTCGTCGGCAACTTCTTCGAGCCGCTGCCTGCCGGCCATGACGTCTACACCATCGCCCGCGCGATCACCGACTGGCCGGACGCCGAGGCGACCCGGATCCTGACCCGGATGGCCGAGGCCGCGGGGGAGAAGGGCCGGGTGCTGATCATCGAGGTGCTGCCCACCGACCCGCAGGTCCCCTACTCGACCTCCTTCGACCTGGAGATGCTGACCACCGTCGGCGGCCGGGAGCGGACCCTGGTGGATTTCAACGCCATCGCGGCCGACGCCGGCCTGGTGCCGACCCGGGTGTTTCGAGGCGAGCAGGCCCTGGTGCTACTGGAATACGCATGCGCCTCCTGCTGACCAGCCATCCCACCTCCTCCCACCTGGTGCCCGGCCTGGTCCCGCTGGCCCAGGTCGCCCGCGCGCTGGGGCATGAGGTGGCGGTGGCGGTGTCCGACGCGATGGCCGGCGAGCTGGCCGCCCACGGGGTGCCCTGCCTGCCGTTGCGCGGGATCCCCGACCAGCAGGCGATGCGGACCGATCCGGAGCTGACCCGGCGGTACGGGCTGCCCACCGAGATGCGCCGTCCCGGCGAGCGGATGGTGTACGAGGCCGCGTGGCGCAAGTTCAGCCGGGCCTACGCGGGGCCGGTCGCCGGCCACCTGGCGCGGGTGGTGCTGGCCGAGGACTGGCAGCCGGACGTGATCGTCAGCGAGGCGACCGAGCACGGCGGCCGGCTGGTGGCCAGCGTGCTGGGGATCCCGCACGTGGTGCTGGACAACAACCCGCTGACCAGCCTGCAGCGCTCGATCACCGAGCCGGTGCTCCGCGAGCAGCTGGCCGAGCTGTCCTACTCCGGCGAGCTGGCCCAGCACCGGCGGGCGGGCCTGGCGTCGCCACGCTGCTATCCCGCCGCGGTCGCGGCCAGCGCCGTCGGGCATTACCGGGTTCCGGCGCCGCTGCTCAACCAGCCGGGGCTGCAGCCGGAGCTGGCCGCCCTGCCCACCGACCGCCCGCTGGCGCTGATGAGCCTCGGCTCGCTGATCCTGACCCTGGACGGCATGCACGAGCTGCTCGAGCCGATCCTGCAGGCGCTCGGCGAGCTGCCCTGCGAGGTGGTCCTGACCCTCGGCGGGAGCACGGCGGTGGCCAGCGCGTTGGGCTCGGTGCCGGCCAACGTGCACGTCACCGACTACGTGCCCCAGGCGGCGCTGCTGGAGTCGTGCCGGCTGTTCATCACCCATGCCGGCTTCAATGCCTACCGTGAGGCGCTGGCCGCCGGGGCGCCGATGGTGGCCCTGCCGCTGATGGCCGACCAGCCCGTCAACTCCGATCGGATCGTGGCGCTCGGAGTGGGGGAGCGGCTGGACATCGAGTCCTTCACCGCCGCGGATCTGCGCGCTGCCTGCCTGCGGGTGCTCACCCGACCGGAGCCGCGCCGCAACGCCCGGGCGGTGCAGCGCGAGCTGCTCACCCTGCCCGGGCTGGAGCAGCTGGTGCGCGACCTGGAGGCGCTGCCCGTACCGCGAGTGCTGACCACCTGCCAGTCTGGAGACCTCAGGCCATGACCATGACCGGACCGGTTCCCCCCGCGCTGCTCGATGACCTGGCGAGCAGCCGCACCGGCGAGCTGCTCACCGACGAGCTGGCGGCCCGGTGGCCGTTGGACTCCGACGAGCTGAGCAGCATCGCCCGCTACGCCCTGCTGCCGGCCGGCAAGTTCCTGCGTCCGGTGATGACCATGATCGCGGCCGAGGCGGTCGGCGGCCAGCCGATCGAGGTGCTGCCCGCGGCGCTGGCGATGGAGTACCTGCACGTGGCGACCCTGACCCACGACGACATCATCGACGGCGACACGCTGCGCCGGGGACGTCCCACGGTGCATGTCGCGCACGGCCTGGCGCACGCGATCGTCGCCGGCGATCACCTGATCTTCGCCGCATTCACCGGAATCGCCGAGTGCCGGGCGGCCGGCCTGCGCGATCCCGCGGTGGTGGAGTCGGTGGCGGTGCTGGCCGAAGCCGGCTCGGACCTGTGCCGGGGCCAGATGCTGGAGGCGCGGCTGGTCGGCGACATCACCGCGGAGCCCGCGGCCTACCTGGAGATGGCGCGGCTGAAGACCGGCGCGCTGTTCCGGGCGGTCTGCCAGATCGGCGCGCTGCTGGCCGGCGCCGACAGCGACCAGGCCGCGGCGCTGGGCCGCTACGGCTCCGACCTCGGGGTGGCCTTCCAGATCCGTGACGACCTGATCCTGTTCGCCGACCCCGGCGTCAGCGACAAGCCGATCGGCAGCGATCTGGCCAACGGCCGGCCAACCCTGCCGGTGCTGATGGCCTACCAGACGTCCGACGCCGACACCCGGCTGGCGATGGGAGCGGCGCTGACCCGCCGGTCGGCCGAGCCCGCCGAGTTCGAGGAGTTCCGGTCGCTGCTGATGGCCACCGGGGCCATGCAGGGCTGCCAGGACCATGCCGAGGAGTACGGCCGGCGGGCGCTGGCGGAGTTGTCCCGGTTGCGGCCGTCCCACAGCGTCGACCTGCTGACCGGCATCGTCCGGTGGGCAGTCACCACCAGGCCGTGAGCGGCTCCCCGGTGGACCGGTCTGGCTCCGGTCGCGCGGTGAGCCGGCCGGCGTGGGTGACCCGGCTCCGCGGCCAGGTGATCGCCCACCTGCAGACCTGGCGGCTGTACACCTTCTGGTACGTCGGGTTCCTGGGGTTGGCCGGCGCGGGGCTCAGCCCCGGCCCGCACGACGGCCCCCGGCTGTTCGCCGCCTGGGCGGTGCCCACCCTGGGCTGGCTGGGCGGGCACTACCTCAGCGATTACTTCGACCGCGAGCTCGATGCCATCGCCAAGCCGCACCGGCCGATCCCGTCCGGCCGGCTGCCGGCCCGGGTGGCGCTGGCCTGCGGGGTGCTGGCGATGGTCAGCGTCGCCGTGCTGGCGGTGCTCACCGGCTGGCGTACCAGCCTGATCGCGGTGCTGGCGGTGGCCGCGGTGCTCGCCTACGGGCTGCGGCTCAAGGCGCTCGGCATCGCCGGCAACCTGGTCCGGGGCGCGCTCGGGGCGCTGGCGCTGCTGTACGGAGCGGCTGCCGTGCCGCCGTTCGGCTGGGCCGCGCTGCTGCCGTTCGTCGCCGCGTTCTGGCTGCACGACACCTGCTCCAACCTGGTCGGGACGCTGCGCGACGTGGACGGCGACCGGGCCGGCGGCTACCGGACGCTGCCGGTCACCCACGGCACCGCGACCGGGGTGCGGATCGCGCTGGGCCTCTACGTCCTGACGCTGCTGGCGGCGTGCTGGGGCGGGCTGGCGAGCCCGGACGGCCGGCTCGGCTGGTACCTGGCGGCGCTGGCCGGGGTCGCCGCGGTCGCCCTGACCGGCTTCGCGCCGATGCTGGGCCGGCAGCGCCAGCTCCCCGCGCGGCTGGCGTTGCGCGCCCACGAGATGCTGGTGCTGGAACGGCTGTGCCTGGCCGCCGCCGTGATCGGGCTGGGGCTCGGGGCGGTGCCGGCGGTGCTGCTGCTGGTTCCCGCGCTGACCCTGACGTGGTGGTCCCAGCGGACCCTGCGAACCTGGTACGAATTCGGCGGCGATCTCCCGGCCACCGGGACCGCGCCGCCGAGTGTGGAGAGAGGGAGCAGCTATGCCTGAGCTCACCGAGCGCGTTGCCGATGCCGTCCGGCTGGGAGCCGAGGAGCTGTTCGGCCGCCAGCGCGAGGACGGCGCCTTCGGCGACGACCCGCCGAGCTCGGTGCTGGGAACCGCCGGCGCCATCACCGCCCTGCACTTCGCCGATCCTTCGGGCTCGGCGCGGCTGATCGGCGACGGCAGCCGGTGGCTGCGCTCGGCACAGCTGCCCGACGGCGGCTGGGGCGGGGTGGTCGGCGCCGGCAGCGAGCCGGTCGCGACGTCGGTGGCCACCGCTGCCCTGCAGATCGTCGACGCCCAGGACAGCGCCGAGGCGATCGCCGCCGGCCGGGCCCGGCTGGAGCAGTTCGGCGGCATCGCGGCGGTGACCGATCCGGCGGTGCTGCTGCTGTGCAAGACCTTCCTGATGCTGGCCGGGTTCCTCAAGCCGTCGGACCTGCGCCGGTTGCCGCTGGAGATCGTGCTGGCCGACAAGGTCCGGCGGCAGCGGATCTCGTTCCGGACCACGCCGTTCGTCGCGCTGGCCCTGGCGCAGTCGGTGACCGATCCGGCGAAGGGGCTGCGCGGGCTGACCGCCCGGCTGGCCCGGGGCAAGGCGCTGGGGCTGCTGCGCGAGGTCTACGAGCACGAGGGCCGGACCGGGGACTTCAGCGAGGACCCGTGGCCGGCCGCGCTGGTCTGCCTGAGCCTGGCCCGGGCCGGCCTGGCGCCGGACATGGCCGCCGCCAGCGCCGGGTACCTGCGCCGCTCGGTCCGTCCCGACGGGTCCTGGGACGCGGTCAGCAACCTGGACCTGACCCGGTCCGGCTTCGCGGCCACCGGCCTGATCGCGGCCGGCTACGCCGGCGACCCGCGGCTGGAGCGGACCCGGGAGTTCTTCCACCGCTGTCAGCAGCGCGCGGAGTTCACGGTGCTGGCCTGCCCGCCGGGCGGCTGGAGCTTCTCCGGCCCCCGCGGCTGGCCGGTCACGCTGGAGTCGGCCGAGATCATCGCTGCCCTGGCCGGGCTGCCGGGAGCGCACTCGGACCCGGTGCTGCGGACCGGCCTGGAGTGGCTGCGCGGCCGGCAGGACAGCCGCGGCTCCTGGAGCCTGTGGGTCCGCGACACCAAGCTCGCCAACGACGGGCCGTGCCCGAGCATCACCAGCCAGGGCATCACGGCGCTGCTGGACGCCGGTGACCCGGCCGACGGCCCCGAGGTCAGCAAGGCGGTGAGCTGGCTGCTCACCCAGCAGCGCCCGGACGGCACGTTCGACAACCTCTGGTACCGCGACTACACGACCGGCACCGCGGCGGTGCTGGCAGCGCTCGGCCGGGCCGGCCGCGGCAGCGACCCGGTGGCCGGCGCAGTAGCCGACAAAGCCCGGCAGTGGCTGCTGGACACCCAGCGTCCGGACGGCTCGTGGGGCGACGGGGCGGACTCCGACAGCTCGGTGGAGGAGACCGCCTGGGCCCTGCACGCCCTGCTCGAAGCCGATGCCGACCCCGCCTCGGAGCCGGTCCGCCGCGCGGTCGACTGGCTGGTGGCCGCCCAGCAGCCGTCCGGTGGCTGGCAGCCGAGCCGGATCTGCGCCTACATCCGGCACCACATGTACTACCCCAACGGCGCCATCACCCGAGGCCTCGCGCTGCGGGCGCTGGGGCTGTACCAGAGCAGGGTCCAGAACGCGGCAGCCGCCAGCACCAGCACCAGCCAGGAGCCCGGTCGATGACCATGCACGACCTGTCGATGAACGAGTCCCGGTTCGGCCCGCTGCCCAGCGTGCGGGCGGCCGTCGAGCGGGGCGCGGCGCACCTGCACCGCTATCCCTCGCACACCGCGGCGCCGCTGGTCAGCGCGCTGGCGCGCTCTCTCGGCGTGTCCCCGGCCGAGGTGCTGATCGGCCCGGGCTCGGCGGGGCTGACCCAGAACCTGATCGCCTCGCTGGGCCCCGATCGTGGCGAGGTGGTCTACGCGGCGCTGTCCTTCGAGGCCTACCCGCTGATGGTGGTCAACACCGGCTGCCGGCCGGTCCCGGTGCCGATGGCCGGCCCTGGCGGCCTTGCCCATGACCTGGACGCGATGGCCGCGGCGATCACCGACCAGACCCGCTGCGTGCTGATCTGCAACCCGAACAACCCGACCGGCGCGGTGCTCGGCCGGGAGGAGCTCAGCGCCTTCCTGGACCGGGTGCCGGCGTCGGTGCCGGTGATCATCGACGAGGCCTACCGGGAGTTCGTCACCGATCCCGACGCTGCCGACGGCATGCTGCTGCGGGCCGGCCGGGACAACGTGTGCGTGCTGCGGACCTTCTCCAAGGCCTACGGGCTGGCCACCCTGCGGGTCGGCTACGCGGTGGCGCCCGAGGCGATCGCCCAGCGGGCCCGGATGACCAACATGGTGTTCTACCCCGGCGGCCTGGCCCAGTTGGCCGCGGTGGCCGCCCTGGAGCCGGAGGCGGAGAAGCAGGTGCTCGAGCGGTGCGCCGAGTTCGCCGGCATCCGCGCCCAGTTCACCGAGGACCTGCGGGCGGCCGGCCTGGACGTGCCGGACTCGCAGGCCAACTTCGTGTGGCTGCCGCTCGGCGCCGGCGCCGAGGACTTCGCCGCCCGGTGCCAGGCCGCCGGCGTGCTGGTCCGGGCCCATCCGGGCCAGGGGGTCCGGGTCACCGTGGGCACCGACGAGGCCAACCGGCAGTTGCTGAGCGTGGCCGCCGGATGAGGGTGCTGGTCTCCAGCTGGGGCTGGCGGTCGCACTTCTACCCGCTGGTTCCGCTGGCCTGGGCGCTGCGCTCGGCCGGTCACGAGGTGCTCGTCGCCAGCCAGCCCCGCATGAGCGAGGTCATCGTGGGCGCCGGGTTGCCGGCCGTCCCGGTCGGCGCGGACCTGGACTTCGTCGAGGTGTTCGGCGGCCAGGTGGGCCGGGTGGCGACCCGGTCCGAACGGGCCCGGGGCGAGGCTGCCCCGGAGTCGGTGCAGCCGGCGGTCACCGGAGACGGCGGCGTGGTCCGGTTCGCCGACGCGATGGTCGCCGACCTGGTGGCCTTCGGCCGGGAGTTCCGGCCCGACCTGGTGGTGTTCGAGCCGCAGAACTTTGCCGCCGCGATCACCGCAGCCGCGCTGGGCGTCCCCGGCGTCCGGCAGCTCTGGGGCCCGGACGAGACCACCCAGCTCGATCTCGACCGGGCCGGCGTCCTGGGCCCGCTGGCCGAGCGGGTCGGGGCGCCGCTGGCCGACGTCCGCCCGGCCGGCGATCTGATGCTGGACCCCTGCCCGCCGGGCATGCAGGTCCGGCTGGCGGGTCCGTCCCAGCCGGTCCGGTTCGTGCCCTACAACGGCCCCTCGGTGCTGCCCGACTGGCTGCGCATCCCGCCGGAGCGACCTCGGGTGTGCCTGACCTGGGGCACCATGATGGCCGCGCTGGGCATCGGCTCGGCGCTGGACCTGGCCGCGGTGATCGACGAGGTCGCGAGCCTGGACGTCGAGCTGGTGCTGGCCCTGGACCCGTCCCAGCAGGACGGGCTGACCGGCCTGCCGGCCAACGTCCGGCTGGCCCGGACGCCGCTGGCGCTGCACCTGGCGCTGCCCAGCTGCCGGGCGGTGATCCACCAGGGCGGGGCGGGGAGCATGATGACGGCGCTCACCGCCGGTGTCGCGCAGGTGGTGGTGCCGCTGGTGAGCGATCAGCACTTCAACGCCGAGCGGCTGGTCGCCGTGGGCGCCGGGTTGAGCGTGCCCGACGGCGCCGCCCGGCCGGCGGACGTCCGGCGGCTGGTCGCCGAGCTGCTCGGCGGCGGACGGGTGCCCCAGCGAGCGGCCGAGCTCGCCGAGACGATCCGCACGATGCCGGCGCCGACCGAGATCGTGCCGGTCCTTGAACGGCTTTGCAGCACCACCCGAAACGGATCCCTGTCAGGAGCGCATCTGTGACCCAGCCGATCAGCTACCCGCTGCCCCCGCCGCCGTCGATCTACGAGCCGCCGCCGGTGCTGGTGGACTTCCAGCGCAACCAGCCGGTGACCAAGGTCGTGATGGCCGACGGGGTCGAGGCGTACCTGGTCTCGCGCTATGCCGACGTCCGGCAGATCCTGGTGGACCGGCGGTTCAGCCGGGCCGCGGTCAAGGATCCGGGCGGGCCGGCCAAGGAGCTGGGCGAGCTGGAGACCGAGTCCCTGATCGGGATGGACCCGCCCGAGCACACCCGGCTGCGCAAGCTGGTGTCCTACGCCTTCACGCCGCGCCGGGTGGAGGAGCTGCGGCCGCGGATCGCCGAGCTGGTCGCCGAGCTGCTGGACACGATGCTGGCCGGCCCGGGCCCGGTGGACCTGGTCGAGGGCTTCTCGACCCCGCTGCCGGTGGCGGTGATCAGCGAGCTGTTCGGCATCCCGCCGGAGGACCGGCACAAGTGCAAGGAATGGTCGGACACCATGATGGGGGACTGGCAGGTCGATCCGGAGGGGACCGCGGCCGCCGTCCGGGGCTTCTCCGACCTGATCGACAGCCGCCGGGCGCATCCGGGCAACGACCTGCTGACCGCGCTGTTGAAGGTCAACGTCGACCAGGACCGGCTGTCCGATCACGAGCTGCTGATGGTGAGCATCGGCGTGATGATCGGCGGACACGAGACCACCACCACCCAGATCAACCTGTTCGTGCTGACCCTGCTGCGCTTTCCCGAGCAGCTGGCGGCGCTGCAGGCCGACCCGAGCAAGATCCCGGCTGCGGTCGAGGAGCTCAGCCGGTTCATCCAGCTCGGCGAGACCGGCGTGATGCTGCCCCGGGTCACCACCGAGCCGGTGGAGCTCGGCGGCACCCAGATCCCGGCCGGGGCCACCGTGCTGCCGGCGTTCATGGTCGCCAACCGCGACCCGGCGATGTTCACCGAGCCGGACGGGCTGGACCTGAACCGGCCGGCCAACCCGCACCTGGCCTTCGGCGCCGGCGTGCACCACTGCCTCGGCGCCCAGCTGGCCCGGGTGGAGCTGCAGGAGGCGTTGAAGGGGCTGCTGCAGCGGATGCCGAACCTGCGGCTGGCGGTTGCGGAGTCCGAGCTGCGCTACACCCAGGGGCTGGTCGTGCGGCGGCTGGAGGAGCTGCCGCTGTGGTGGTGAGGCGACGCTGGCCACGGTGAGCCCGGCCGGTAGCACGGAGCTGCTCGCCCGGCTGGTCGAGCTGCTGCGGGCCGAGCCGCTCGTGCTCGGCGCCTGGCTGTACGGCAGCCACGGCCGCGGCGAGGCCGATGCCTACAGCGACCTCGACGTCTGGGTGGTGACCGAGGACGTCGACGCGCTGCTCGCCCGGTGGCCGGCGCTGGCCCAGGGCCTGGGGCCGCTGGCGCTGTTCGAGCCGCTGCGGCGGATAACCGGCTTCCGGCACATCTTCCCCGACTGGTCCGGCCTCGACGTCTGGATCAGCCCGGTGCGCGACCTCGGCGACCGGGACGCTGAGAACGTCCGGCTGCTGCTGGACCGGGGCGGCCTCGCGGCCCGGCTGCCGTCCGGCCGGCCGGCGCCAGGCCCGGACGTCGACAAGGCCGCCGGGCTGACCGGGGAGTTCCTGCGGTTGCTGGGCCAGCTGCCTGCCGTGCTGGCACGCGGGGACGTGCTGTACGGGGTGTCGCTGGCCCAGGTGCTGCGGCTGCAGCTGATCGAGCTGATGCTGTGCGACCTGGGGCTGGCCGATCCGGGCGGCTCCGGTCACTCCTACCGGCGGCTGCCGGCCGACCGGCGGGCGGCGCTGCTGCGGCTGCCGGTGATCGGCAACGACCTGGACTCGGTCCGGGACGCCCAGCTCGCCTGCGCCGGGTTGTTCGTGCCGCTGGCCCGCCAGCTGTGCCGCGAGCGGTTTCCGCAGCCGATGTACCAGGCGCTGGCCGGCTGGCTGGAGCGGGAGCTGGGAGCCCGGCTGCCGGAGTGACCTCGGGCCAGCCCGGCTGCCGAGGTGATGTCAGGCCCGGCTGCCGAGGCGAGCGCGGGCCCGGCTGCCGAGGTGATGTCAGATCAGCGTGCCGCCAGCGCCCGCAGGTGCTCGGTGATCGCCTCGTCCGCCGGGCTCGGGTAGCGCAGGCCCGCCTCGCCGGCGGTCTCGCCGGCCAACCTGTTGAACAGGGCCACGCTGGCCAGGAACGCCCGCCAGGAGTCGGCGGCGTCGAAGCGTCCGAACACCTCGTGAGCCTCCTGCCAGACCCACGGGTCGGCCCACCGGCTCAGGTGCCGCCCTTTGCGGTACTCATCCAGCGGCCGGCCGGTGAGCACCGCGGCGTGCCATTCGATCAGCAGCAGCAGGTGTTGCTTCATCGTCCACTCCCGGGATTTGGCCTCCCACAGCTCGCCCCGGATCAGGTACTTGGGCACCCGCAGCGCCTCGAACCAGAACGCGTCGGCCACCGCCCGCAGCTCCTGCTGGGTCAGCGACGGCTGGCTGGCCGGCCCGGGCTCGGCGGCGGCCGGCAACCCGCCGGCGACCCCGTCCGGATCCCACAGCACCCGGTAGCCGGGCGCGTAGACCCGGTCCAGCTGCTGGATCCGGGCCATCTCGGTGAACCGCGCCGCGTCGATCAGGGTGAAGTCGACGGTCGCCCCGCCGGCATAGATGACCCCCACCAGCGGGTAGGCCTGGGTGCTGGCGGCGGCGAAGGCGTCGACCACCTGGGTGGCCCATACCTCGCCGAGCTCGGCCCACCAGGGGCCGGTCGCCATCATGGCGGCGACGTCGTGCACCACCAGCTCCAGGTCGAGGTCCGACAGCGGGTCGATCCGCGCGCCGGGTTGGGCCATCGACCCGGTGAGGACCAGCGCGCGGGCCTGCTCGTGGGCCTGGGCCCAGCGCAGGATGCGCTCCAGCAGGACGGGATGCGACATTCGGCGGAGTCCTCCTCCTGGCGGGTCTGGCATGCATAGCATGCACGGATGCAGACAGAGGGAAAGTCCGCGCTGGTGATCGGGGCGGGCATCGCGGGGCTGTGCGCGGCCCGGACGCTGGCCGACCGGTTCGAGCGGGTGCTGGTGGTCGATCGGGACGAGCTGCCGGACGAGGCCGTCCCGCGCCGCGGCGTGACCCAGGGCGGCCATGGCCACGTGCTGCTGGTGGCAGGCCAGCGGGCGTTGGTCGAGCTGTTCCCGGGCCTGATGGACGAGCTGGTGCAGGCCGGCGGCGTGCGCTTCGACCCGGGCACCGAGCTGTCGTTCTACCGGTTCGGCTCGATCTGGCCGCGGGTGGCGTCCGAGCTCCGGCTGGTCACCTTCAGCCGGCCGTTGCTGGAGCTGGCGATCCGGCGCCGGGTGGCGGCGCTGCCGGGGGTCACCATCCGCGGCGGGGTGTCGGTGGCGGCGCTGCTGGGCGACGACGGCCGGGTCACCGGAGCCCGGTTGGACGGCGACGAGGTGTTCCAGACCGACCTGATCATCGACTGCACCGGCCGGGGCGCCCGGTCCAACCACTGGCTGGCCGCGCTGGGGTTCCCGGCGCCGCGCACCAGCGAGGTCAAGGTCGGGGTCGGGTACGCGACCCGGTTCTACCGGCGCTCACCCGGCGACCTGGCCGAGGGATCGGCGGTGTTCTCGCTGCCGAGCCCGCCGGCGGACAAGCGCGCGGGCCTGGCGCTGCCGGTGGAGGACGACCGGTGGCTGATCTCCCTCGGTGGCTGGCACGACGACTTCCCCCGGGACCTGGCGGCGTTCGAGCAGCATGCCCGCGAGCTGCCCCATCCCGGCATCGCCCGGCTGCTGGAGCGGTGCGAGCCGCTGACGGAGCTGTCAGTGGTGCACTACCCGGCCGCCCGCCGGCGCTACTTCGAGGAGCTGTCGGAGGCGCCCGGCGGGTACCTGTCGCTCGGTGACTCGATCTGCAGCTTCAACCCGATCTACGGCCAGGGCATGACCTGCGCGGCGCTGGAGGCCGTGGAGCTCGGCAGGCTGCTGGACAGCTCCGTGGGGTCGGGACCGGAGCTGCCCGCCCGGTACTACCAGCAGGCAGCCAAGATCGTGGCGACGCCGTGGCAGTTCGCGACCGGCGGTGACTTCAGCTATCCCGAGACCGGTGGCGAGCGGCCCCGGGGGGTCAAGCTCAAGAACGCCTACGCCAAGCGGGTCCAGCTCGCCTCGATGGTCGATCCGCGGGTACGCCGGGTGTTCACCTCGGTGCAGCACCTGATCACCGATCCGGCCGAGCTGCTGAAGCCGGCGATGGTGGCCCGGGTGCTGCTGGGGGCCCGCAAGGCGCCGGCTCAGCGGTAGCTGAACGCGCGGCCTGATCAGTCGTACAGGCAGGCGCCGATGACCGACGACTCGTCCCAGTTCACCGTGTCGAGCCGGGACCTGCTCATCAGGGTGAGTAGTCGAGAGCGCATTGTGGGGGCCCCTTTCCGGGGTGAGCGCACGGAGCGTCGGTAGTCGCCTCCGAGGTGTCGAGCAACCTACCGCGCAGTCACGGTCACCGGGGCCAGCGCCGCGCGCGGTCAGCGGTAGGCAGCGAACCCGGTGAGCCGCTCGCCGAGCACCAGGGTGTGCACCTCGTGGGTGCCCTCGTAGGTGTAGACGGTCTCCAGGTTCACCGCGTGCCGCAGCGGCGGGTACTCGGTGGTGATGCCCGAGCCGCCCAGGATGCTGCGAGCCTCCCGGCACACCTCCAGGGCGGCGCGGACGTTGGAGAACTTGCCGAAGCTGACCTGGTGCGGCTGGATCCGGTGGGCGTCCTTGAGCTCGGCCAGCCGGCGCGCGACCAGCTGCATGTTGGTCACCGTCACCGCGAGCTCGGCCAGCTTGCGCTGGGTCAGCTGGAAGGACGAGATCGGACGGTCGAACTGGACCCGGCTGTTGGCGTAGTCCAGGGCGCTGACGAGGGAGTCCCGGGCAGCGCCGACCACGCCGCTGATGATGCCGAACCGGGCCTCGGTCAGGCAGCCCAGCGGCGCCCGCAGCCCGCGGGCCTCCGGCAGCTGGGCGCTGGCCGGCAGCCGGACCTCGTCCAGGCTGAGCTCGGAGGTGATCGAGGCGCGCAGCGAGATCTTGTGGTGGACGTCGGAGCTGGTGAAGCCCGGCGTGCCCTTCTCGACCAGGAAGCCGCGGACGCCGTCGTCGGTGCGGGCCCAGACCACCGCCACGTCGGAGATCGAGCCGTTGGTGATCCACATCTTCGAGCCGTGCAGGATCCAGTCGGCGTCCTCGCCGGGTCCCGAGCGGCGGGCGTAGGTGCGCATCGACCCGGGGTCCGAGCCCGCGTCCGGCTCGGTCAGCCCGAAGCAGCCGATCGCCTCGCCCCGCGCCATCCGGGGCAGCCATTCCTGCTTCTGCTCCTCGCTGCCGTAGGCGTGGATGGCATACATCGCCAGCGAGCCCTGGACGCTGACCAGCGACCGCAGGCCGGAGTCCACGGCCTCGATCTCGGTGCAGGCGAGGGCGTACTGGCTGGCCTTGGCGCCGGCGCACTCGTAGCCGGACAGGTGCATGCCGAGCACCCCGAGCTTGCCGAACTCCAACGCGAGGTCGCGGGCCGGCAGGGTGCCTGCCTCGAACCATTCGGCGATGTGCGGGCGCAGCTGCTCGGTGGCGAACCGGCGGATGGTGTCGCGCAGCAGCCGGTCTTCGCCGTCGAGGGTGTCTTCGAGGTCGAGCAGGTCCACCCGATCGAGGGCGTCGAAGTCGGGCTGGGGCGCAATCGTCATGGGGTCACGATAGCGCTCGGCATGCCCTCGCCGGTTGCGCTGCGAGGCACAGTGTGGGGTAGTCGTTAGGCTGTCGGCATGTCCGGACCGCTGCCCTTCGACCCGGTCGAGCGCGCCAGCGATTCGTGGGCCAAGCACTATCCCGAAGCCGGCGAGCAGGTGTATGCCGCGATGCGGGCGGTGACCTCGATCATGCGCGCCCAGCAGATCCTGATCGCCGGCCTGGACGCCTCGCTGCGGCAGTTCGGGCTGACCTTCGCCCGGTACGAGGCGCTGGTGCTGCTGACCTTCTCCTCCACCGGGGCGCTGCCGCTGTCCAAGATCGGGGAGCGGCTGCAGGTGCACGCCACCAGCGTCACCAACCTGATCGACCGGCTGGAGGCCTCCGGCATGGTGCGCCGCGAGCCCAACCCGCGCGACGGCCGGGGCACCCTGGCGGTGCTGACCGACGAGGGCCGCCGGGTCGCCGATCTGGCCACCCGGGAGCTGCACAAGAACCAGTTCGGCCTGCAGGGGCTGTCGCGGGAGGACCTGGACGGGCTGTTCGCCGCGCTGCGCAGGCTGCGGATCGAGGCCGGCGACTTCGCCGTCTGAGCAGAGCCGTCCGGGCGCCGTCCGACTGCCGTCCGAGCAGCCGCCGGAAAGCCGTCTGAGCAGCCGCCGGAAAACCCGGAGCTCGCGGCAGCTCTCAGCACACCGCCGGATCGAGGATGCTCAGCCGCCGCTGCCGCGGATCGACCAGCAGCTGCCGGCCCAGCGGCAGCACCCCCATCGGGGACGAGTGGCCGTAGTCCAGATTGGCCACGAACGGCAGGTCCGGACGGCCGGCCACCACCAGCTCGTCGCGGATCGCCTCGTACAGGGCCAGCGTGTCACGCAGCGACATGGCCTCCGGCCGGGAGAACAGCAACGCCGAGATCCGCGCCACGATGCCCAGCGCGGCGAAGTGACGCAGCCAGACCTGCACCTGCAGCTGCGGCGGCCGCTCGTTGGAGATCTCCAGGTGCAGCACCGCGCCGTCGAAGTCGGCCGGCTCGGGCCAGATCCGGGTGCCCACCGCCTGCACCAGCACCTCCAGGCAGCCGCCGACGATCGGTCCCTGCACCGGCTGGTCACCCTGTAGCCACAGCCAGCCGTAGTTGGGCACCCAGCGCCGTGGCCGGTCCTGCAGCTCCGGCCGGGACCAGTCCAGCAGCTCCTCGGTCCATTCCGGCGCCGGGGCCAGGTCGCCGACCGGTTCGGCAGACATCACCGTCGCCCGGAAGGACTCGGCGCTGAACGGGGATATGCCGCCGTTCTCGGCCGCCGTGCTGAGCACCGCCATGCCGTAGAACGAGCCGACACCGGCCTTGCCGAAGGCCAGGTGGTTGATCGTGGTGTCGGAGTAGCCGGTGAACACCTTCGGATGCGCCGCGATCAGGTCGAGATCCAGGTAGGGGACCATCCCGAGCGCGTGGAAGCCGCCGATCGCCGAGACGATGCCGTGCACGTCGGGGTTCTCCAGCGCCCAGTGCAGGTCATCGGCGCGCGCTCGCGGGTTGTCGCGCAGCCAGTCGGAGTCCCGGGTGGCATGCGGCGCCTCGATCACCCGCAGCCCGAACGTCTCGGCCAGCTGCCGCTTGCCGGTGGCGTAGCGGTGCGGCAACGCTGCGGCCCCGCCGGAGGAAAGCGAGACGACGGCGACGGTGTCTCCGGGCCGCAGCGCGGCCGGCCGGATCGATGCGTAGGCGGGCATGCTGATCATTCTCACCGGGCAGGCAAGCACATTCGCCCAGGCAGGCAAGCACGTTCGCGCAGGCGGGCAAGCACGTTCGCGCAGGCGGGCAAGCACGTTCGCACAGTGGCAGGGGCGCTGTCGGAGCCTGCGGGCACACCGCCTAGGGTGCAGCCTCGACCGGACAATATGGTTGGCAGCACAGCGAGTAACCGACCCTGACGCGCAAGTTCCTAGGGAGACACATGCCTACGCCTGACGTCGATTCGATGGCGGACGAAGACGCGAAGCGGGGGACGCCGGGCCAGCAGTTCCTGGCCGCGGTCGCGCAGGCCGGTGAGCGCGAGGACGTCACCGTGTCCGTCGACGCGCACCTGCCCGGAGCGTTCCCGCTGTTCGCGACCCGGCCCCGCTACCCGGTGCGGCACCTGCTCAACACCATGCCGGTGGACGACGGCGAGTCGGCGGCCTACATCTCCGAGCCCTCGGCGCAGCGGCGGGAGGAGTCGGGCACCACCTACGCCGCCACTCCCGAGGCGACCTTCCTGCCGGAGCTGCGAGAGGCCCAGCTCAGCGACCTGACGGTGTCGGTGTCGCTGCCGGCCACCCTCCTGCAGCGTCCGGCGCTGCTGACCGCGTTCGTCGACCGCCGGGTCCTGGTGCGCACCACGACCATGGAGAACCAGGTGCTGCTGCACGGCAGCGAGGACGGCAAGGTGCCGGGGCTGCTGGCGCTGGACGGGATGCGGCACCGCAGCAGCAACCGCGGCCTGGACGAGGCGGTCACCTCGGTGGCGTTCGAGGTGGAGGAGACCGGCGGCTCCTGCGACGGCATCGTGGTCCATCCGGCCGTCTACTGGGAGATGGTGCGGCAAGGGCTGCTCGGCCGGCTGCAGGTGGCCGGGGTGGTGGTGTCGCGGACCCGCATGATCGCCCGGGACACCCTGCTGCTGGGCGACTTCCAGGCGGCGGCGACCCTGCTGCTGCCCGGAGTGAACACCCTGACGCTGCGCCGCGGAGCCGGCGCATCGGGCGAGGACGTCATCGAGGCGAGGACCCGGCTCGGCCTCGGGGTCCACCTGCCGCAGCACCTGATCGAGCTGAGCTGGGGAGGCCTCGATGGCTGAGCTGCCCGCCGCCGCTGCCCGCCGGCCGGACGCCCAGGTCAGGGAGAGCTGATGGACCTCGGGCTCAGCGGGCGGGTGGCGGCCGTGGCCGGCTCGAGCAGCGGCCTCGGCCTGGCGGCGGCCAAGGCCCTGGCCGCCGAAGGGGCGCACGTGGCCCTCTGTGGCCGCAGCGCCGAGAAGCTGGCGCGCGCGGAGGCAGAGGTGGCCGCGCTCGGGCCGGGCCGGGTCACCAGCACCGCCCTGGACCTGCGCGACGACGCCGCCGCGGCCGGCTGGATCGAGGACACCGCCAGCGCCATGGGCGGGCTGGACATCCTGATCACCAACTCCGGCGGCGTGCCGGGCGGCCCGGTCGACGACTTCGTGGTCGCCGACTACCGCAAGGCGTTCGAGACCAGCATGCTGCCGCATGTGAGCCTCACGCTGGCGGCGCTGCCGCTGCTGAAGAAGCGCGGCTGGGGCCGCATCCTGATGGTCGCCTCCGAGGTGGTGCGCCAGCCGAACCCCGACTACGGCCTGTCCGCGGTGGCCCGGCTGGGAATCCTCGGCTACATGAAGGGCCTGGTGGACGCCCTCGGCGACAGCGGCGTGACCGTCAACGTCCTCGCTCCGGGATACCACCGCACGGCCATGCTGACCTCGCAGTTCGGCGACGACGTCGAGGACGAGCTCGCCAAGGTGGCCGAGAACATCCCGCTCGGACGGATCGGCGACCCGGCCGACTTCGGCGCCCTGGCCGCCTTCTACGCCAGCAAGCATGCGGCCTTCATCACCGGCACCGTGGTCATGGTCGACGGCGGAAACACCCGGGGGCTGAGCTGACGGGTTTCCGGCGCGGAGTGGGCGGTTTCGGCTGAGGAGCTGACGGGTTTTTCGGCACATAGCGGGCGGATTCGGCTGAGGCGACATCGGCGCCCCGGCGCGGAATGCGTCGCGCGGGCTGCCGGTTGTCGCTAGAGGCCCGGCCGGATTCCGGCCCGCAGCCGAGCAGACCACCCGAGCGGAGCAGGGGAGCAGCAACGTGCCAGTAGAGGACAACGTCGTCACCGCCGAGGCCTCCGGGGTCTTCGAGATCGCGGGCAAGGCCGTGCACCGGCTGGGATTCGGCGCGATGCGCATCACCGGCCCGGGCATCTGGGGCGAGCCGGCCGACCGGGCCGAGTGCATCGCGGTGCTGCGGCGGGCCGTCGAGCTGGGCGTCGACTTCATCGACACCGCCGACTCCTACGGCCCCGGGACCAGCGAGGAGATCATCGCCGAGGCGCTGCACCCGTACCCCGAGGGCCTGCTGATCGCCACCAAGGCCGGCCTGACCCGCCAGGGCCCGGGCCAGTGGACGCCGGTGGGCCGGCCGGCCTACCTGCGCCAGCAGGCCGAGCTGTCGCTGCGCCGGCTCAAGCTGGAGCGGATCGAGCTGTTCCAGCTGCACCGGATCGACGCCGAGGTGCCGCTGGCCGACCAGCTCGGCGAGCTCAAGGCGCTGCAGGACGAGGGCAAGATCGCCGCCATCGGGTTGTCGGAGGTCAGCGTCGCCCAGATCGAGGCGGCCCGCGAGATCGTCGACATCGCCACCGTGCAGAACCTCTACAACCTGACCAACCGGCAGTCCGAGGACGTGCTGCGCTACTGCGAGGCGGCAAGCATCGGTTTCATCCCCTGGTACCCGATCGCGGCCGGCGACCTGGCCAAGCCCGGCGGCGCGGTCGATCACGTGGTGCAGGCGACCGGGGCGACGCCGTCCCAGGTGGCATTGGCCTGGCTGCTGGCGACGTCGCCGGTCAACCTGCCGATCCCGGGCACGTCCAAGGTCAGCCACCTGGAGGAGAACGTCGGCGCCGCGGGGCTGCGGCTGACCGACGAGCAGGTCGCCGAGCTGACCGCCGCCGTGCGCTGAGCTGGATCCATCGGGCGCCTGTGATGTGAACTACTAGGACGTCCTAGCATCTAGTCGGACGTCCTAGTAGCATCGACCTATGGATGCCGAGCAGATCGAGGCGGGCCGCGCCCGCTGGCAGCAGCGTTACGACAAGTCCCGGATCGCCGAGCGCGACTTCACCACCCTGTCCGGTGTCGAGGTGGAGCCGGTCTACGGCCCGTCCGCCGACACCGAAGACAGCCGTTTCGACCGGATCGGCTGGCCGGGGGAGTTCCCGTTCACCCGTGGCCTGCACGCCAGCGGGTACCGGGGACGGCCCTGGACGATCAGGCAGTTCGCCGGCTTCGGCAACGCCCAGCAGACCAACGAGCGCTACAAGATGATCCTGGCCTCCGGGGGTGGCGGGCTCTCGGTGGCCTTCGACATGCCTACCCTGATGGGCCGGGACTCCGATGACCCGCGCTCGGAGGGCGAGGTCGGGCACTGCGGGGTCGCCATCGACTCGGCCGCCGACATGGACACCCTCTTCGACGGCATCAACCTGGGCGAGGTCACCACCTCGATGACCA
>NZ_DASVSG010000074.1:0-7972 GCF_036388195.1 Jatrophihabitans sp.
AGCGCGGCATCACGATCAAGAGCCAGGCCGTGCGTATGCCGTGGGACCTCGACGGGTCGAGGCACGTGCTCAACATGATCGACACCCCCGGCCACGTCGACTTCACCTACGAGGTCAGCCGGAGCCTGGCCGCCTGCGAGGGCGCGGTGCTGCTGGTCGACGCCGCCCAGGGCATCGAGGCGCAGACGCTGGCGAACCTGTACCTGGCGCTGGAGAACGACCTGCAGATCATCCCGGTGCTGAACAAGATCGACCTGCCGGCTGCCCAGCCCGACGTCTACGCCCTGGATATCGCCCACATCATCGGCTGCGAGCCCGACGACGTGCTGCGCGTCTCGGCCAAGACCGGCCAGGGCGTCGAGGAGCTGCTCGATGTGATCTGCCGGGACGTGCCCCCGCCGGTCGGCGACGCCGACGCCCAGGCCCGGGCGATGATCTTCGACTCGGTCTATGACATCTACCGGGGCGTGATCACCTACGTCCGGGTGATCGACGGCCACATCAGTCCCCGCCAAAAGATCAAGATGATGTCCACCGGCGCCACCCACGAGCTGCTGGAGGTCGGCGTCATCTCGCCGGAACCGGTGGTGAGCAAGGGCCTGGGCGTCGGCGAGGTCGGCTACCTGATCACCGGGGTGAAGGACGTCCGGCAGTCCAAGGTCGGTGACACCGTGACCGACGCCGGCAAGCCTGCGAAAGAGGCGCTCGGCGGCTACCGCGACCCGAACCCGATGGTGTATTCGGGCCTGTTCCCGATCGACGGCTCTGACTTCCCGCTGCTGCGCGACGCGCTGGACCGGCTGCGGCTCAACGACGCCGCGCTGGTCTACGAGCCCGAGTCCTCCGGAGCGCTCGGCTTCGGCTTCCGGTGCGGCTTCCTCGGCCTGCTGCACTTGGAGATCACCAGGGATCGCCTGGAAAGAGAGTTCAACCTGGAGCTGATCTCCACCGCGCCCAACGTGGTGAACCGGGTGATCCTGGAGGACGGCCGCGAGTACGTGGTCACCAACCCGTCCGACTGGCCGTCCGGGCAGAAGATCGCCGAGGTGTACGAGCCGATCGTCAAGTCGATGATCATCGCCCCGAGCGAGTACATCGGCGCGATCATGGAGCTGTGCCAGACCCGGCGCGGCACCCTGCTCGGCATGGACTACCTGTCCGAGACCCGGGTGGAGCTGCGCTACACGCTGCCGCTCGGCGAGATCATCTTCGACTTCTTCGACGCGCTGAAGTCGCGCACCCGCGGCTACGCCAGCCTGGACTACGAGGAGGCCGGCGAGCAGACCGCGGACCTGGTGAAGGTCGACATCCTGCTGCAGGGCGAGCCGGTGGACGCGTTCTCGGCCATCGTGCACAAGGACAAGGCCTATGCCTACGGCGTGATGATGACGACCAAGCTGCGCGAGCTGATCCCGCGCCAGCAGTTCGAGGTGCCGATCCAGGCTGCGATCGGCTCCCGGGTGATCGCTCGGGAGAGCATCCGCGCGATCCGCAAGGACGTGCTGGCCAAGTGCTACGGCGGTGACATCACCCGCAAGCGCAAGCTGCTGGAGAAGCAGAAGGAGGGCAAGAAGCGGATGAAGATGGTCGGCCGGGTCGAGGTGCCCCAGGAGGCGTTCATCGCGGCGCTGTCCACTACCGAATCCCCGGACTCCGGCAAGAAGTAGCTGCCCCTTCACTCAGAACCAACCTTCGGCCTGTCGGCGGGGTGGGATAGCGTCCCGGAACGATTGCTGTTCGGCCAGAGGAGAAGCGTCATGACCGCACGAGAAGAGGCCTACTCAGCCGCGCTGCAGGCCGCGACGACCCATGCGCGTCGCTGGCTGGCCTCGATGCCGGACCGGCCGATCCCGCCGCGGCGCGGCGCGGACGAGGTGGCCAAGGCGCTCGGCGAGCTCCCGGACGGCCCGACCGATCCCGCCGCGGCCATCGATCTGCTCGGCGAGGTGGTCGAGGACGGTCTGATGGCGATGCCCTCCGGTCGGTTCTTCGGCTGGGTGATCGGTGGGACGCTGCCGGCCGCGCTGGCCGCCGACTGGCTGGTCAGCGCCTGGGACCAGAACGCGGGCATGCGTACCCCGACCCCGGGCGTGGTGGCCGCCGAGGAGACGGCCGCTCGCTGGCTGCTCGACCTGCTCGGCCTGCCTGCGGGCGCTGCCGTCGGCTTCGTCACCGGCGCGACCATGGCCAACTTCAGCTGCCTGGCGGCTGCCCGCGAGCAGGTGCTGGCCGACGCCGGCTGGGACGTCAACCAGCGCGGCCTGAACGGGGCGCCGCCGATCACGGTGCTGGTGGGCGCCGAACGGCACGTGACGGTCGACGTGGCGCTGCGCTACCTGGGGCTCGGCGCGCCGACGGTGGTGCCGGCCGACGACCAGGGCCGGATCCGCGCCGATGCGCTGGCCGAGGCGCTCGCCGACCGGCCCGGCGGCCCGGTGATCGTCTGCCTGCAGGCCGGCGACCTGCACTCCGGCGCCTTCGATCCGTTCGCCGAGGCCATCGCCGTCGCGCACCGGCACGGCGCCTGGGTGCACATCGACGGCGCGTTCGGGCTGTGGGCCGCCGCCAGCCCGACCCACCGGCGCCTGGTCTCCGGATTCGAGGCCGCCGACTCCTGGGGCACCGACGCGCACAAGACCCTGAACGTGCCCTTCGACTGCGGGATCGCCATCGTGAACAAGCCGGCCCCGCTGCGCCGGATCTTCGGCATCTCTGCCGACTACCTGGTGCCCGACGCCGCCGGGGACCCGCTGGACCGGGCTCCAGAGATGTCCCGGCGGGCCCGCGGGGTGCCGGTGTGGGCGGCGCTGCACTCCCTCGGCCGTACCGGCATGGCAGGCCTCGTGGACGGGCTGGTCGCCAATGCCCAGGCGATCGCGGCCGGCATCGCCGAGGTGGACGGCGTGGAGGTCCTCAACGACGTGGTGTTCACCCAGGTCTGCTTCGCCGTCGGGGACGACGAGCGCACCGTCGCCGTGATGAACCACCTGCTGCAGGAGGGTGTCACCTGGATGTCCGGCTCGCGCTGGGCCGGCCGGCGGATCATCCGGGTCTCGGTCAGCAACTGGTCCACCGACGAGCAGGACGTCGCGATGTCGGTGGCGGCCGTCCGGCGCGCTGTCGAAGCGACCGGGGATGCAGCGGTCGGCTAGCAGCGGCGGCCGGTAGCGCACCGGGCGGCCGGCTGAGCTGGGTAGGGCACCGGGCGGCTGGCTGACCCGACTGGCTGAGCCGACTAGCGCAGCCCGGCGAACAGGTCGTCCTCGGGCAGTGGCGTGCCGGTGGTGTCGTGCACCCGGACGAAGGTCTCCATGCCCATCATCTCGGTGAACCTCTCCCGGCCCATCTGCAGGAAGAAGATGTTCTCCCCCTGACTGGCGTGCGCGGCCAGCGCGTCGTACTTCTGGTCACCGAACGCGCGGGTGTCCACCCAGGTGCTGATCTCCTCATCGGGCAAGCCGATCTCGGGGGTGCCCTCCTCCGGCTCGTCCCAGTCCGCGCCCAGCTCGATCATCAGCTGGCGGAACTTCTGCATCTCCGACTGCGGGGCAGTGGTCCAGTACACCTTGGCGGGCCCGGGCTCTCCCGTCAACGCCACCGCGGCCATGGTGATCCGGTGCGCCTGGATGTGGTCGGGGTGGCCGTAGAAGCCGTTCTCGTCGTAGGTCACCACCACGTCGGGCTGGTAGCGACGCATCAGCTCCGCCAGCCGCGCGGCGGCCTCGTCCACCGGCGTGCTCCAGAACGATCCGGGCGCGTCGTTGTTCGGCCAGCCCATCATCCCGGAGTCGGCGTACCCGAGCAGCTCCACGTGGCTGATCTCGAGCACCGCGGCGCTCTTGTCCAGCTCTGCGCGGCGCAGCTCGACGACCGCGTCGGGATCGTGGCCGGGATCGCCGGGCTTCGCCCCGCCCGGTGTGTCACCGCACCGCCCGTCGGTGCAGGTCACCAGTACGGTCCGGATCCCCTCGGCGGCGGCCTTGGCCAGCACCCCGCCGGTGCCGGTCGCCTCGTCGTCGGGGTGGGCGTGCACTGCCATCAGGGTCAGGGGGCGATCGATCATGCCAGCACCCTAGGGCACGGGGAGAACCTGTCCACGCCGGTCGTGCCGAATCGATTCGACGCCACTGCGACAATCGGCGGTGTGGACGACTACCGCGCACTGAACCTGGCCAACTGGAACGAGCGGGCGCCGGCGCATGCCGCCTCACCCGGCTACGCGCTGCAGCGTTTCCGCGACGACCCGGGCTTCCTGTCCAAGGTGGTGCGCTTCGACCAACCGTTCCTGGGAGACATCAGCGGTCTGCGCGGCCTGCACCTGCAATGCCACATCGGCACCGACACCCTGTCGCTGCACCGCCTCGGCGCCCGGATGAGCGGGTTGGACTTCTCCGGCCCGGCGCTGGCCGAGGCCCGGGCACTCGCCGAGTCGGTCGGCGCCGAGATCGACTACGTGCAGGCCGACGCCTACGAGGCGGTCGAGCGGTTCGGCGCGCACCAGTTCGACCTGCTCTACACCGGGGTGGGTGCGCTGTGCTGGCTGCCCGACATCGCCCGCTGGGGCCGGCTGGTGGCCGAGCTGCTGGCGCCCGGCGGCCGGCTGTTCATCCGAGAGGGCCACCCGGCGCTCTGGGCGATGGACGACCGGCGGGAGGATCACCTGCTGGCCGTGGAGTACCCGTACTTCGAGACCGAGCAGCCGGTGGTGTTCGAGGAGGAGGGCAGCTACGTGCCCACCGAGGTCGACTTCGTGAACAACAGCAGCGCCAGCTGGAACCACGGCATCGGCGAGATCATCACCGCGGTGCTGGACGCCGGCCTGCGGCTGACCCAGTTCGTCGAGCACCGGTCGGTGCCGTGGGAGGCGCTGCCCGGCGAGATGACCCGCGGCGAGGACGAGGAGTGGCGGTTGAACGACCGGCCCGAACGGCTGCCCCTGACCTACACCCTGCAGGCGGTCAAGGACTGACGCGGGCCGGCGCGCCAGGGACTCAGCCCAGCACGCCACGCACCGAGGCGTGGCCCTTGAGCAGGTTGCGGGCGATCGTCCGGCGCTGGATCTCGTCGGTGCCCTCATAGATCCGCAGCAGCCGCAGCTCCCGGTACCACCGCTCGATCGGCAGCTCCCGGGTGTAGCCCATGCCGCCGTGGATCTGCAGCATCCGGTCGACGATCTCGTTCGCCTTGATCCCGCCGAAGAGCTTGGCCATCGACTGGGCGTGCCGGGAGTCCATGCCCTGGTCCACCTGCCAGGCGGCCGACAGCACCAGCCAGCGCAGCGCCTCCAGCTCCACCGCCGAGTCGGCGATCATCCACTGGATCGCCTGCCGGTCGGCGATCGGCTGGCCGAAGGTGACCCGGTTGCGGGCGTGCTGCATGGCCAGCTCCATCAGCCGCTCGCAGGCGCCGACCGCCCGGGCGGGCAACAGGTAGCGGCCACGGCCGATCCACTGCATGGCCAAGGCAAAACCCTGGCCGAGCTCGCCGAGGATGTTGCGCTCGGGCACCCGCACCTCGTCGAAGACCAGCGCAGCCGGCCCCCACTGCCCCATGGTGTCGATGTGCTCTGACTTCCAGCCGGCGTCCCGGTCGGCCAGGAAGCAGGTCACCCCGCCGTTGATGCCCAGGGCCGGGTCGGTGATGGCGAACACCATGGTGAAATCGGCCTCGTCGCCGCCGGTGATGAAGGTCTTCTCGCCATTGATCACCCAGTCCGAGCCGTCCTTGCGGGCGGTGGTCCGGATCGCGGTGAGGTCTGAGCCCGCGCCCGGCTCGGTGATCGCGAAACACGAGACGCGATCGCCTTCGATGGTGGGCAGCAGGTACTCCTGCTTCTGCCGATCGTCGGCGTGGAACAGGATGTTGTCGGCGTAGCCGCCGAACCGGAACGGCACGAACGAGTGGCCGAGCTCGGCCTCGATCAGCGACGCGAGCACCGCGGACAGGTCCATCCCGCCGTACTCGGCCGGCGTCTGGATGCCCCAGAAGCCGAACCGGCGCGCCTTGTCCCTCAGCTCGGCCAGCTCGTCGGCGGTGACCCCCGGCTGGTGGGCGCGCTCGCGGCGCAGCACCTCCGGCTCCATCGGCATGATCTCGCGCTGGACGAAGTTGCGGACCCAGTCCCGGGTCTGGCGCTCTTCGTCGGTCAGTGAGAAGTCCATGGCGGGATGTCCTCAGCTCTTAGGCAAATCGCTAGCGTGCCGAACCGGCCTGCCTCGAATCTAGCCCGCGGCCCCCGTCAGGGCTCGATCACGATCTTGCCGACCAGCTCGCCGGTCTGCATCGCGGCCAGCCCCTCGGCCGCCTCCTCCAACCCCAGCGTCCGGTCGATCCGGGGGCGCAGCCCGGTCACCTGCAGGAACGAGATCAACTCGCCGAGCTCGGCCTTGGTCCCCATCGTGGAGCCGATCACCTGCAGCTGCAGGAAGAAGATCCGGTTGAGCTCGGCCGGCGGCATCGCCCCCGAGGTGGCGCCGGAGAGCACGACCCGCCCGCCTGGCCGCAGCGACTTCAGCGAGTGCGACCAGGTGGCAGCGCCGACCGTCTCCAGCACCGCGTCGACCCGCTCCGGCAGCCGGGCGCCGGGTGCGAACGCCTGGTGCGCGCCCAGCTCCAGGGCGGTGGCCTGCTTGGCCTCGGTGCGGGCGGTCGCCCACACCCGCAGGCCGCCCGCCCGGGCCAGGCCGATGCACGCCGAGGCGACCCCGCCGGTGGCGCCCTGCACCAGGACGGTCTGACCCGGCCGCAGGCCGGAGTTGACGAACAGCATCCGGTAGGCGGTCAGCCACGCGGTCGGCAGGCAGGCGGCCTCGGCGAAGGACAGCTCGGCGGGCTTGGGCAGCAGGTTGCGGGTGGGCACCGCGACCAGCTCGGCCAGCGTTCCCTGGTGCTTCTCGCTCAGCAGCGAGCGGCCCGGGTCCAGGGTCTCGTCTCCGAACCAGTCCTCGGCGCTGATCACCGAGTGCACCACGACCTCCTGCCCGGTCGCGGTGTCGATGCCGGCCACGTCGCCGCCGAGGATCATCGGCAGCTGGCTCTCCTTGATGCCGACCCCGCGCAGCGTCCACAGGTCGTGGTGGTTGAGGCTGGCGGCCTTGACCCGCACGGTGGTCCAGCCGGGCTTCGGCTCGGGATCGGGACGCTCGCCGATCACCAGCCCGTCCAGCGGTGCGTCCGGGTTCAGGGCACTGGCGTAGGCGGCTCGCATGGCCCTGACCCTAAACGGGGCCGCGTCGCACCGCCGCAACGCCCCGGCTCAGAGCGGCCCGGCTCAGAGCAGCCCGGCTCAGAGCAGCCCGGCTCTAAGCGGCCCGGCTCAGAGCAGCCCGGCCGGCACCTTCGCCAAAGCACGCTCGATCGCCGCCATCAGCTCGCGGGCGGAGGAGGCCGTCAGCTCCACCGCGATCCGCTCGCCCGGCGCGCCGGCCCCGGTCAGGTCGATGTTGAGCGTGTGATCGGCCTGCGCGTGCACCGGATGGTCGAAGTAGACCGTGGCGTCGGTCAGGGATACCCAGCCGGCCCGTCCCTTGCCGCTGCCGGTGATGCTCGCGTGCTCGGTGTTGTAGGTGCACATCAGCTGTCTCCGATCGTCCGGGCGAAGAAAGCGGCGATCTTGGAGTAGCCGTCCATCGCCTGCGTCGGCCGGTAGGCCGGCCGGTCGGTGCAGAAGAACCCGTGCCCCGCCCCGTCGTAGGAGTGCAGCTCGCGCTCCTTGCCGTGCTCGGTCAGCAGCCGGCCGAGCTCGGCGACCTGCTCCGGCGACGGGTAGG
Source organism: Jatrophihabitans sp. (assembly GCF_036388195.1). Lineage (GTDB taxonomy): Bacteria > Actinomycetota > Actinomycetes > Mycobacteriales > Jatrophihabitantaceae > Jatrophihabitans_A. The sequence goes on from NZ_DASVSG010000074.1 coordinate 7,770, forward strand.
AGTCCTCGGCGCCGAACAGCCCCAGCAGCGGGCAGCTCAGCTTGGCCAGCTGGTCCTCCAGGCCGCCGGCCTGCACCGGGAACTCCGCCACCGGGGTCCCGATCACGTACGCGCCGTAGCAGTCCACGACGCCCTGCAGGTCGAGGTTGCAGCCGGCCAGCACCGCCTGCCGGCCGCCCGAGCAGTGGCCGATCACGGCCACC
>NZ_DASVSG010000075.1:0-35570 GCF_036388195.1 Jatrophihabitans sp.
GCAGCAGCGCCCCTGTCGCCCGGAGCTCCGGCCGTGGTCCTCGCCTCCGGCGCGGTGGCGATGTCAGCCGGAATCTCGGCATCGGCCGGCCCACCTGCGACCGGCGCATCGGCCGGAGTGCTGGCCGCGGTCGTCGCCTCCGGCGCCGTGGCGATGTCGGGCGCGATCTCGGCGTCGGCCGGGGCGGGGGGCGTGCTCGGCGCGGCAGTCCCGCCCGGCCTGGGCGCCGAACCCCGCTTGGGCGCCGCGGCCGCCCGGGGACCCGCCGGGGCCTTCTTGGCCGGGCCGCTGGAGTTCTGCCTTTTACTCATGGGGTTCCTGCCAATCGGTGCAAGGAGGCAAGCGGGATGGGAAGCCAGTTGGGACGGTTGCGGGCCTCGTACACCGACTCGTAGACCGCCTTGTCGGCCTCGAAGGCGCGCAACAGCACGGCCGCTTCCTTGGGGTCCTGGCCGCCGCCCTCGGCGTAGCCGGCGCAGAACGCCGCGCGATTGCGCTCGGCCCACTCGGCGGCCCGGAACTCCGACTGCGGCGTGCTGCCCATGTCGATCAGCTGGTGCCTGGCCGCGTAGTCGAAGCTGCGCAGCATGCCGGCGACATCGCGGATGGGGGAGTCGTGCGCCTGCCGGTCGCTGATGCTCTTGGCCGGCTCGCCCTCGAAGTCCAGGATCACCCAGCGGTGCGCGGTCCGCAGCACCTGACCCAGGTGCAGGTCGCCGTGTACCCGCTGCGCCGGCACCTTGCCGGGCAGCTCGGCGAACTCGGTGTAGGCCTCCCGCAAGCCGTCGGCCACCTCGGCCAGCTCCGGCACCTCGACCAGCGCCGCGGTCAGCCGGGCGTTCATGGCGGCGGCCCGATCGGTCAGATCTGCCTTGTCGAGCACGGTGGCGCCGAACGCGGTCGCGAGGTCGGCATGCACCTCGGCGGTCGAGATCCCGAGCCGGTGGGCCTCGGCGGCGAAGTCACCGCCGGCCTCCTCGGCATGCAGGTCGGCCTCGGCCATCAGGTCTCGCACGCTGCTGGTGGCCAGCTGCCAGCCGTCCGAGGCCGTGGTCATGTACTCCTGCAGCATCGCCAGGCTCCAGGTCTGGGAGTCCAGCTCGGCACTCACATACCCCATCAGCTTGGCCACGTGCCGCCCGCCCAGCTTGCCGAGCGCGGCATGGATCTCGATGTCAGGGTTCAGGCCCGCCTCCAGCCGCCGGAACACCTTCATGATGGCGGCGTCACCGAAGACCAGCGAGGTGTTGGACTGCTCGGAGGTCAGGGCCAGGCTCGGCTCGGACACCGGGATCTCCCCGGGATCGGCGACCCGGACGAAGCTCACCCCGTCCACCGTGCTCTCCTCGGCCATCGCCCGCAGCCACAGGCCGGTGACCTCCTTGTCGTGCAGGGCGTCATACAGCTCGATCGGCGGGCCGCCGTCGGCGTCGGCCACCGAGCCCACGAAGGCGTGGCTCAACTGCTCGACCGCCTCGGCGCGCATCACCAGCGGCACCTGGTAGTGCTCGATGCCCTCGGCGTAGCTGACGTCGGCCAGCCAGATCTGCACCGGGTACGGCTGGTCGGTCAGGGTGGCCAGCAGCCTGGCCTCGATCGTCGAGGCCCGCGACTTGCCCGCGAACCAGCGCTGGCGCCCCATCCACTCCCGCAGCACCCGGGTCACCTCAGCGGTATCGACCCTCATCGGACTGCCTCCTCCTGGTCCGGGCCGGCCGGCTCGGGGCCGCCCTCGTGCTCCTGGCCGGCGGGCGCCCCGTGCGTCCGCTCGGCCCACTCCAGGACACCCTCCGGCCAGTCCGAGCTCAGCGAGCCCTCGGGCGCCGGCAGGCCGCTGCGGAATCCCTGCTGGTGCACCGGGATGCGCAGCCAGTAGAAGCCGTGGCCGGCCACCGTGAGCAGGTAGGGCAGCTCGCCGATCGCCGGGAAGTGGCTGCCGCCGGTCATCTCGATCGGCTCGACGCCCTGCCAGGGACGCAGGTCCAGCTCCACCGCCTGCGGGAACCGCGAGAGGTTGTTCACGCAGAGCACCACGTCGTCGCCGAAGGCGCGGACGAAGGACAGCACGCACGGGTTGGACCCGCCGAGGTCGGTGAAGGTGCCGAGCCCGAACGCGGGATTGGCCTTGCGCAGCCCGATCATGCGCCGGGTCCAGTGCAGCAGCGAGGAGGTGTTGCGGGTCTGGGACTCGACGTTGGTGACCTGGTAGCCGTAGATCGAGTCGAGGTTGACCGGCAGGTACAGCCGGCCCGGATCGCAGTTGGAGAAGCCGGCGTTGCGGTCGGGCGTCCACTGCATCGGGGTGCGCACCCCGTCCCGGTCGCCGAGCCAGATGTTGTCGCCCATCCCGATCTCGTCGCCGTAGTACAGCACCGGCGAGCCGGGCAGCGACAGCAGCAGCGCGGTGAACAGCTCGATCCGGTTCAGGTCGTTGTCCAGCAGCGGGGCCAGCCGCCGGCGGATGCCGATGTTGGCCTTCATCCGCGGGTCCTGGGCGTACTCGCTCCACATGTAGTCGCGTTCCTCGTCGGTGACCATCTCCAGGGTCAGCTCGTCGTGGTTGCGCAGGAAGATCCCCCACTGGCACTTGTCCGGGATGGGCGGCGTCTGGGCCAGGATCTCCGAGATCGGGTAGCGGCTCTCCCGGCGGACCGCCATGAAGATGCGCGGCATCACCGGGAAGTGGAAGGCCATGTGGCACTCGTCGCCGCCGACGGAGTAGTCGCCGAAGTACTCCACGACGTCGTCGGGCCACTGGTTGGCCTCGCAGAGCAGCACCCGGTCGGGGTAGTTGGCGTCGACCTCCTTGCGTACCCGCTTGAGCACCTCGTGGGTCTCCGGCAGGTTCTCCCCGTTCGTGCCGTCCCGGACGAACAGGTAGGGCACCGCATCGAGGCGGAAGCCGTCGATCCCGAGATCCAGCCAGAACCGCAGCGCATCCATGATCGCGTCCACCACGGCCGGGTTGTCGAAGTTGAGGTCCGGCTGGTGGGAGAAGAACCGGTGCCAGAAGTACTGCCTGCGCACCGGGTCGAAGGTCCAGTTGGACGGCTCGGTGTCGACGAAGATGATCCGGGCCTCGGGATAGCGGGTGTCGTCGTCGGCCCAGACGTAGAAGTCGCCGTACGGGCCGTCGGGATCGCGGCGCGACTCCTGGAACCACGGGTGCTGATCGGAGGTGTGGTTCATGACGAAGTCGATGATCACCCGGATGCCCCGGTCGTGGGCGGCGTTGAGGAATTCGCGGAAGTCCTCGATGGTGCCGAACTCGGGCAGCACGTCGGTGTAGTCGGCGACGTCGTAGCCGCCGTCACGCAGCGGCGAAGGATAGAACGGCGGCAGCCACAGGCAGTCGACGCCGAGCCACTGCAGGTAATCCAGCTTGCCGGTCAGCCCCTTGAGGTCGCCGGTGCCGTCGCCGTTGGAATCGGCGAAGCCGCGTACCAGGACCTCGTAGAACACCGCTCGCTTGAACCACTCCGGATCGGGCACGGCGGAGACGGGGTGGTTTCGCTCGGTTTCCATGCCGACGCTCCTCAGGCTCTCGGTGGCTGCGCTGCTGGGCCGCCGGCCGCGGCGGGGGCCCAGCAGCGAGTCTGCCACGTGGTGTAAACGCTCACAGGGCCGCTCCCGCCGGGCAGCCGCGCATCCTGGCTCAACCCACCCGGACGATCGCCGCCGACTCCGCCGCCAGCCGCACGGAGGCATCGTCGGCAGAGCTGCCGCCTGCAGAGCCGGACAGGCTGGCGGCATCGGTGGCCAGCACGATCTCGACGGCGCCCGGGACGGGCACGCTCCGCTGCTCCCCGGCCAGGTTGGCCACCACCCGCAACTCGCCGCGGCGCACCACCAGCCAGCCCTGGTCCTCGTCGAAGTCCACCTGGACGGTGTTGAGCCAGGGATCGGCAAGGCTCGGCTCGTCCCGGCGCAGCCGGATCAGGGTCCGGTACAGCTCGAGCATCTCCGCGTGCGCGCCGGTCTCGGACTCTGCCCAGTTCAGCACCGAGTCGTAATAGGCGGCCGGGTCCTGCGGGTCCACCATGGCCGAGACATCCCAGCCGTGGTCGGCGAATTCGGCGATCCGGCCCTCGCTGACCGCCTTGGCCAGCTCCGGCTGCGGATGCGAGGTGAAGAACGGCCACCGGGTGCTGGCCGCCCACTCCTCACCCATCCAGAGCATCGGGGTGAACGGCGAGCTGAGCAGCAGCACCGCGCCGATCTTGAGCCTGCCGGGGCTGGTGATCTCCGGCAGCCGGTCGCCGGCGGCGCGGTTGCCGACCTGGTCGTGGTCCTGCAGGAAGGTGACGAACCGCCAGCCCGGCACCTGCTCGGTGTCCACCGGCTTGCCGTGGTCGCGGCCGCGGAAGGAGGAGTAGGTGCCGTCGTGGAAGAACGCCCGGGTGAACACCTTGGCCAGGCTCGGCAGCGAGCCGAAGTCGGCGTAGTAGCCGTGCCGCTCGCCGGAGAGCATCGCGTGCAGGACGTGGTGGACGTCGTCGTCCCACTGCGCGTCCAGGCCGTAACCGCCTTGCTCGCGCGGGGTGATCAGCATCGCGTCGTTGAGGTCGGACTCGGCGATCAGCGGCAGCGGCCGGCCGACGGAGGCGCTGAGCTCGGCCACCTCGATGGCCAGCTGCTTGAGCAGGTGGGTCTCGGAGGAGTCCACCAGGGCGTGCACCGCGTCCAGCCGCAGGCCGTCGATGTGGAAGTCGCGCAGCCACATCAGCGCGTTGTCCACGATGTAGCGGCGGACCTCCTCGCTGCCGGGGCCGTCCAGGTTGACCAGGTCGCCCCAGGTGTTGCGGCCGGTCTTGAGGTAGGGCCCGAAGTTGGGCAGGTAGTTGCCGCTGGGGCCGAGGTGGTTGTAGACGACGTCCAGGAGAACTGCCAGGCCGCGGCCGTGGCAGGCGTCGACGAACCGCTTGAGCGCGTCCGGGCCGCCGTACGGCTCGTGCACGGCGTACCAGGCGACCCCGTCGTAGCCCCAGTTCCAGACCCCGTTGACCGCGTTCAGCGGCAGCAGCTCGACGTGGCTGATGCCCAGGGACACCAGGTGATCCAGCCGCTCGATGGCCGAGTCCAGGATGGCGCCGGGGGTGAAGGTGCCCACGTGCATCTCGTAGATCACCGCGCCGGGCAGCTGCCGGCCGGCCCAACTCCCGTCCTGCCAGCGGTGTGCGGTGTCGTCGTAGACCTCGGTCAGGCCGTGCACGCCGTCGGGCAGCCGCTGCGAGCGCGGGTCCGGAACCGGGGTGTCGGAGTCGTCGAGCAGGTAGCCGTACCGGGTGCCCGGCGTCAGGTCGGCGTCCAGCTGCCACCAGCCCGGCCGGGCCGGGTCGGGGGCCAGCTCCTGGATTCGGCCGCCGTCGCCGAGAACTGCCCGGACCTGGCTGGTCTTCGGTGCCCACACTGCGGGTCGCATCCTCGTCCTCGCCTCGCGTTCTTGCTGTCGATCCTCTGAGCCTGGGTGTTCAGGCCGTGTCGCTGGTTGCTGCGGTACTCGGGGTGCTCAGTCCTCGGCCGGAGTGAGGAACGCCACCGGATAGCGCCGCAGCAGCTCGGCCATCGCGACCGCGCCCTGGTGCTGCTCGCCGGTGAGCTGGTCGAGGTAGCGTCCCGGTCCCAGCTCGAGCACGGTGTCCTGCCAGCCCCCGGCGCGCTGCAGGCCGACCGGCAGCCGGGTGGCCACCGCGACGGCGCCGCCCCGGTCGAAGGCCACGGCGTGCTCGGCGGCCGGGCCGGAGACGGTCAGCGGCAAGTAGCTGCTGAACCGCTCCGGATGCGCCCGGCGCTCGCGCAGCACCCGGCTGGTCAGCCACAGCTTCGCAGCGCCGGCCTGCTCCAGCGGCGGGGTGCTGCAGGAGCCGTCGTCGAAGCCGGCCAGCAACTGCCGGCGCAGCTCGAAGTCCACCGGCCGCCGGTTGTCCGGGTCGACCAGGGAGTAGTCGTAGAGCTCGGTGCCCTGGTAGACGTCCGGAATCCCGGGCATGGCCAGCTGCACCAGCTTCTGGGACAGGCTGTTGGACCAGCCGTACGGGGTGATCTCGGCGAGCAGCTCATCGAGCAGCCCGTGCACGTCCGGGTCGTCATAGGCCCGGTCCACCGCCTGGTGCACCGCCGCCTCGAACCCGGCGTCCTGATCGCGCCAGCCGGTGCCCTCGGCCGCCTCGCGCATCGCCTTCTCGGCGTAGGCGTGCATCCTGGCTCGCTCGATCCAGCCGGCCCCGGCGAAGCTCTGCCAGAGCAGGTACCCGAAGGCCTGCCGCGGGATGGGGCTGGCGGCCAGCAGCCGCTCGGCGACGCCGTACCAGCGCTCGCCCAGCTCGGGCAGCACCGCCAGCCGGGCCCGGACGTCCTCGCTGCGCTTGGTGTCATGGGTGGACAGCGTCGTCATCGACTCCGGCAGCAGCCGCTGGCGCTGGAGCTGGGCGGCATGGAACTCGGCGGTGGTGCTGCCGAAGCCACCGGGGTCGCCACCCACCTCGTTGAGGCCGACCGCCCGGTTGTAGCGGTAGTAGGCGGTGTCCTCGACGCCCTTGGCCATGATCGCGCCGGTCGCCTGCTCGAACCGGATGCTGATCTCGGTGCCGGCATCGGACAGCAGCGGCAGCAGGTTGGTGATGGCGCCCCGGAGTTCGGGGCGCCGGCTGGCAGCCAGCTCGGCGGCAGCGTCGAGCTGCTCGGCGCCGATCGGGTGGTAGGAGCGGTAGACCCCGAAGCCGACGGCCAGCTCGGTCAACGCCCGGACCACCTCCTCGTCGCTGTCCGGCAGCGTGGGCTGGGCGTGCCGGACGGCCCGGGTGATGCGCAGCAGCTCGGCATGCAGGATGGTGTCGGCGACCATCCGCTTGCCCTGTTCCAGGTGCTCCTCCCAGGTCCGCCGGTCGCCGGTCAGCTCGGCGTAGCGGCGGCTGACCTCGACCTCGGCCGCCGGGTCGTAGAGCAGGTTGTTCACCTCGGCCAGGGCGTCGTAGCCGGTGGTGCCGGCCACCGGCCAGCCGGCGGGCAGCCGCTCACCGGGCTCGGTGATCTTCTCCACGGTGATCCAGCTGTCCGGCGCGGCGGCGGCCAGCCGGTCCAGGTACCCGGCCGGGTCGGCCAGGCCGTCCGGATGGTCGATCCGGATGCCCTGGACGTCGCCGTCGCGCACCCAGCGCAGGATCTCGGCATGGCTGGCGTCGAATACCGCCGGGTCCTCGACCCGGATGCCGGCCAGCTCGGTGACGGCGAAGAACCGGCGGTAGTTCTGCTCGTTGTCCGCCCGCCGGTAGCCGATCAGCTCGTAGTGCTGGCGGGCGTGCACCTCGGCTGCGGTGTCGCCGGGCTTGGCGGTGCCCTCGGCGATCGGGAACCGGTGCTCGAAGTAGCGCAGCTCGCCACTGGGACCGGTGAGGCTCACGCTGAGCTGATCATCTGTCGCGTCATCGCCCAGCACCGGCAGCTTGATCCGGCCGTTGCCGGCCTTCCAGTCGACGTCGAACCAGGCCGCGTACTCCGAGTCCTGCCCGTCGCGCAGCAGCTGCCACCAGGCCTCGTTCTGGGCGGCGTCGGCCACTCCCATGTGATTGGGGACGATGTCCACCACGGTCTGCAGGCCGAGCTCTCGGGCGGTCGCGGCCAGCGCCACCCGGCCCTGCTCGCCACCGCGCTCGGGATCGACCTGGCGGTGGCTGACGATGTCGTAGCCGTGGTCGGAGCCCGAGGTGGCCTGCAGGATCGGCGACAGGTAGATCGCCGAGACCCCGACCGAGCGCAGGTAGTCGGCCAGCTCCGCCGCGGCGGACAGCGAGAACTGGCCGCGGATCTGCAAGCGGTAGGTGGAGCTCGGGACGGCGGCGCCCCGGGTCATTCGCCCAGGCTCCGCAGCACCACCATGGTCCGAGGCTGCACGGTGACGGTGGCCCCGGGAAGGATCGGCTTGACGTCGGCCTCCTCCTCGACGCCGGAGAGGGCGGTGTCGAGCACCACCTGCCAGGACGAGTGCTCCAGTTCCGGGGGCGGAGTGAACTCGATCGGCTCGTGATGGGCGGAGAAGCACAGGATGAACGAGTCGTCGGAAACCCGGCTGCCGCGGTCATCGGTGTCCGGGATGGCGTCGCCGTTGAGGAACACCGCGACTGCCCGGCCGAAGCCGGCGCCCCAGTCGTCCTCGGTCATCTCGCTGCCGTCCGGACGCAGCCAGGCGATGTCGGGCAGTGGCGCGCCTTCGCCCTGGCGCTTGACCGGCCGCCCGTCGAAGAATCGCCGGCGGCGGAACATCGGGTGGTCACGGCGCAGCTGGGTCACCGCGCGGGTGAAGGCCATCAGGTCGGCGTCGGCGGCCTCCCAGTCGATCCAGGTCAGCTCGTTGTCCTGGCAGTAGCCGTTGTTGTTGCCGTGCTGGGTCCGGCCGAGCTCGTCGCCGTGGCAGATCATCGGCACGCCCTGGGACAGGAACAGCGTGGCGAGGAAGTTGCGCTGCTGGCGGGCGCGCAGCTCCAGGATCTCGGGGTCGTCGGACGGGCCCTCGACTCCGCAGTTCCAGGACCGGTTGTGGCTCTCGCCGTCGTTGTTGTCCTCGCCGTTGGCCTCGTTGTGCTTCTCGTTGTAGGAGACCAGGTCGCGCAGGGTGAACCCGTCGTGCGCGGTGACGAAGTTGATGCTGGCCACCGGCCGCCGCGCGGAGTGCTCGTAGAGGTCGGCCGAGCCGGTCAGCCGGGCCGCGAACTCGCCGATGGTGGCGGGCTCGCCGCGCCAGAAGTCCCGGACGGTGTCGCGGTACTTGCCGTTCCACTCGGTCCATTGCGGCGGGAAGTTGCCGACCTGGTACCCGCCCGGGCCGATGTCCCACGGCTCGGCGATCAGCTTCACCTGGCTGACCGTCGGGTCCTGCTGGACGAGTTCGAAGAAGCTCGACAGCCGGTCGACGTCGTAGAACTCCCGGGCCAGGGTGGCCGCGAGGTCGAAGCGGAAGCCGTCGACGTGCATCTCGGTGACCCAGTAGCGCAGCGAGTCCATGATCAGCTGCAGCGAGTGCGGGTGCCGGACGTTGAGGCTGTTGCCGGTGCCGGTGTAGTCGGTGTAGTAGCGCTGGTCGCTCTCCTCCAGCCGGTAGTAGGCGGCGTTGTCGATGCCGCGGAAGCTCACCGTCGGGCCCAGGTGGTTGCCTTCGGCCGTGTGGTTGTAGACGACGTCCAGGATGACTTCGATGTCGGCGGCGTGCAGCGCGCGGACCATCGCCTTGAACTCCTGCACCTGGCCGCCCGGGGTGCGCGAGGAGCTGTACTTGGAGTCCGGCGCCAGGAAGCCGATGGTGTTGTAGCCCCAGTAGTTGGTCAGGCCCCGGTCGAGCAGGATCGCGTCGTTGGCGAAGTGGTGCACCGGCATCAGCTCGATCGCGGTCACCCCCATCGACTGCAGGTGCTCGATGATCACCGGATGCGCCACCCCGGCGTAGGTGCCCCGCATCTCTTCGGGCAGGTCCGGGTGCCGCTGGGTGAGGCCCTTGACGTGCGCCTCGTAGATGACGGTGTCGGCGTACTGCCGCTTCGGCGGCCGGTCGACGCCCCAGTCGAAGAACGGGCTGATCACCACCGACTTGGGCATGTGCGCGGCGGAGTCGTCGTCGTTGCGGCTGTCGGGGTCGCCGAAGTTGTAGCCGAACAGCGGCTGGTCCCAGTGGAAGTGACCGTCGATGGCCTTGGCGTAGGGGTCCAGCAGCAGCTTGTTGGGGTTGCACCGCTGGCCGTGCTCGGGGGCGTGCGGGCCGTGCACCCGGTAGCCGTAGAGCTGGCCCGGCTCGATGCCCGGGATGAACGCGTGCCAGACCAGGCCGTCCACCTCGGGGAGGTCGATCCGGGTCTCGGCGCCGTCGGTGTCGAACAGGCACAGCTCGACCCGTGAGGCGACCTCGCTGAACAGCGCGAAGTTGGTGCCTGAACCGTCGTACGTCGCGCCCAGCGGGTACGCGGTGCCTGGCCAGATTTGCATGTGGATCCCCTCGAATCGCGCAAACGCCGAGACCTTCAGCGTTCACCGGATGCTCGCAATTGGCCAGACGAGCGGCGGCTCGTGCATGGCACCGAGCCTCGACCGTCCATCCTAGACCGGGCGGGGGACAGCCTCGGACCCGGCTCCGGGCCCCGCTGGCCACTGGGCTTAGGAGTCGCAGAGACCCTTGGCGTAGCAGCGGAAAGAGCGCTGGCCTACCAGCGCAAAGAGCGCTGGCCTACCAGCGGAATAGAGCGCTGGCGTACCAGCGGAATAGAGGGCTGGCGTAGCAACGGAAAGAGCCCTGGCCTACCAGCCGCGAGACGGCTCGGGGGTTACCGGTCCTGGGTTGGCCGTGCCTGCGCGACGTCGGGAGAGGTGCGGGATCCGCTCGGGTCCGGCGCCGGGCCGGGCAGCGCCGCCGGACCGATCGCGGTGGCGGTTCCAGCGGTGGCCGTGCCGGCGGCGCCGATCCCGGCCGCGGCGGTCGCGGCGGCCAGGCCCTGGTGCGCCAGCACCGACTCCGGGTCCTGGTCGGAGGCGCGCAGGTTGCCGGCCTCGGGCTGCAGGGCGGCCGGGGGCAGGTTCGAGTCGAACCAGCCGTCGGTGGCGATCTTCTCCCCGCCGTCGGCTCCCGAGCCGCCGTTGGCGCCGGGGCCGGTCACGGCCAGCCAGGACGGCGTGCCGTCGCCGTCGCCGGAGCCACCCGTGGAGCCGACCGACCCGGCCAGGCCGGAGAGGCCTTCCAGGGCCTTGGAGAACTCGCTCGGCACGATCCACATCTTGTTGGCGTCGCCCCGCGCGATCTGCGGCAGCGTCTGCAGGTACTGGTAGGCCAGCAGCGCGGGGTCGGGCTTGGCTGCGTGGATGGCGTTGAAGGTGGTCTCGATCGCCTTGGCCTCACCCTGGGCGCTGAGATAGCGGGCGGCCCGCTCGCCCTCGGCGCGCAGGATCTTGGACTGCCGCTCGGCCTCGGCCGACAGGATCGCCGCGGTCTTGGCGCCCTCGGCCGACAGGATCTGCGCGGCCTTCTGGCCCTCGGCCGTCTTGATGGCCGACTCCCGCTGGCCCTCCGCCGTCAGGATGATGGCCCGCTTGTCCCGGTCGGCGCGCATCTGCTTCTCCATCGCGTCCCGGATCGAGGCCGGCGGCTCGATGGCCTTGATCTCGACCCGGGCCACCCGGATGCCCCAGGGTCCGGTCGCCTCGTCCAGCACGCCGCGCAGCTGGGTGTTGATGCCGTCCCGGCTGGTCAGGGTCTGCTCCAGGTTCAGCGAGCCGACCACGTTGCGCAGCGTGGTGATGGTGAGCTGCTCGACGGCCTGGATGTAGTTCTGGATCTCGTAGGTGGCCGCCCGCGGATCGGTGACCTGGAAGTAGATCACCGAGTCGATGCCGACCGTCAGGTTGTCGGAGGTGATCACCGGCTGCGGCGGGAAGCTGACCACCTGCTCGCGCATGTCGATCAGCGGCCGCATCCGGTCCACGAAGGGCAGCAGCACCGCCACGCCCGGCCCCTGGGTGCGGGTGTAGCGGCCCAGCCGCTCGACCACGGCCGCGCGGGCCTGCGGGACGATCCGCACGCTGCGCGTCAGGGTCAGGATTACGAGCACCGCGATGATCAGGACGGCGAACAGGATCCCATCCATGCCGGCTTCCCCCTTGTGTGTGGTGGATCTGTGTGGCTCAGGATGAACTGTCCCAGACGATCGCGGTGGCGCCGGAGATCTCGATCACCTGGACGCTGCTGCCGACCGGGATCACCTGGCTGCTGTCGTAGGCCTTGGCAGACCATTCGCTGCCGCCGAGCCGGACCCGGCCGTCGCGGGCATCGACCTTGCTGGTCACGATCGCCTGGGCGCCGATCAGGGCTTCGACTCCGGTCCGGGCGGTGCCGCTGCTGGTCAGGTGCCGCTTGGCGACCGGCCGGAGGAACAGCAGCAGCGCCAGCGCGCCGGCGATGGCGATCGCGACCTGAGCGGCCGGCGGCAGGCCGGCCGCGGCGCTGATCCCGCCGGCCGCCGCGCCGCCGGCGCACATGATCAGCACCAGGTCCAGCGACAGGGTCTCGGCGCCGGCCAGCACGGCAGCGACGATCAGCCAGATCAGCCAGGCTTGCATGAGCCCATCGAACCATGCGCCCGAGCCGGACGGCACGGCCTTTGGCCCGATACGGGTCATCTCGTTATGACCGGCGTGCTGCGCGCGTGCCTCACAATGAGTCGATGCTCAGCTCGCTGGCCCCGGCCCGCCGCCGTCTGGTGCTGGGCTGCTGCGCCGCCGTCGTGATCGCGGTGATCGCGGTGCTTGCCGGGACGCTCACCCGGGGAGCCGGCCGGGACGCCCTGCCGACGGCCCCGCAGAACCTGCCCGGACCGGTGCTGCTGGTCCCGGGCTACGGCGGCTCGACCAGCGGACTGGGCGTGCTGGCGGCCCGGTTGCGCGAGCAGGGCAAGGACGTCGAGGTCGTCAGCCTGCCCGGCAACGGCCAGGGGGACCTGGCCGCCCAGGCGCAGGCGCTGGCCGCCGCCGCCCGGGGCGCGATCGACCGGACCGGCGCCGCGTCGGTGGACGTGGTGGGCTACTCGGCCGGCGGTGTGGTCGCCCGGCTGTGGTTGAGCCAGGGCCGCGACCGGGCCCCGGTGCGGCGGGTGGTCAGCCTGGGCTCCCCGCAGCACGGCACCCAGCTGGCGAGCATCGGGGCGCTGTTCGCGGGCCAGTGCCCGGCCGCCTGCCAGCAGCTCGACCCGCGCAGCGACCTGCTGGCCGGGCTGAACGCCGGCTCCGGCGATGAGGTGCCGGACGGCCCGGTGTTCGTCTCGCTGTGGTCCAGCAACGACGAGGTGGTCATCCCGCCCAGCTCCGCCGTGCTCGCCGGCGGGATCAACATCGAGATCCAGAGCGTCTGCCCGGCCTCGGCGGTGACCCACGCGCAGTTGCCGACCGATCCGCTGGTGGCGGCCATGGTGGCTGCCGAGCTGCAGTCCTCGCCGGCGGTGCAGCTGACCGCCCGGGACTGCGCCCGGCTCAGCTCGTGACGTCCTTGGTGGTGAAGTTCGCCCAGGCGGCGCCGAGCAGCACGGCGACGTAGACGCCCTGCAGCGCCACCCCGCGCAGCACGTTGCGCCACAGGATCGGGTCGCGGAACAGGTCGATGAACGACAGCCAGTACCGGGTCGGCAGGTAGGGCTGCAGCGCGCGGGAGGCGTCGATGGTCAGCAGCAACGAGGACCCGATCAGGATCGCCAGGGCGCCCATGGTGGCCGACAGCGCCGAGTCGGTCACGGTCGAGAGGAACAGCGCGACCGCGGCGACGCCGAGCATCGAGAACGCGACGTAGCCGATCGCGAGAAGCGTCCGGCCGGCGATCTGGCTCGAGGTCAGGCTGGTGCCCGAGACGCTGGTGACCGCGGCCGACAGCGGCTGGTTGCCGAGCAGCAGCCGGCCCACGAAGTACCCGGTGCTGGCCACCACCACCACCGCCACGCAGACGAAGGCGAAGACCGAGACCAGCTTGGCGACCAGCAACCGGGTCCGCCCGACCGGCCGGATCAGCAGGTAGCGCAGGGTGCCGCCCTGGGCTTCGCCGGCGATGGTGTCACCGGCCACCACGGCCACCGCGATCGGCAGGAACAGCGGCAGCACGATGGCCAGCGCCGCGACGGCGAACAGCGAGCCGTTGGCCAGCACCGCCGACAGGAACGCCGGCCCCTGGCCAGGGCGCGGGCCGACGCCGGTGATGGCCAGCAGGATCGCCACGATGGTCGGCAGCGCGTCGAGCAGCCCGATGGTCATCCAGGTGCGGGGACGGCGGAACAGCTTGAGCAGCTCGACCCGGATCATGGGGCGCTCACCCGGTCGGCGCTGGGCCCGGTCAGCTCCAGCACGGTCTGTTCCAGGCTGCGCCGTTCCGGTCCCAGCTCGCGGACCCGGATGCCCTGGGAGACCAGCAGGGCGTTGACCGCGGCCGGGTCCCCGCCGCGCACCAGCAGCGTCTCGCCGTCGAGGTGCTCGACCCGGCCGTTGAGCACCGCCAGCGCCGCCGTCGGGTCCGGGGTGCGTACCAGGGTGCGTCCGGTCGGGGCCTGCAACTGTTCGAGCTGGGCCTGCACGATCAGCCGGCCGCGGTCCAGCACGCCCACCCGGGTGCACAGCTGCTCCACCTCGGCCAGCAGGTGGCTGGACAGGAAGATCGTGGTGCCGGCGTCGTGCAACTGCAGCAACAGGTCCCGGATCTCGCGGATGCCCTGGGGGTCCAGGCCGTTGGTGGGCTCGTCCAGCACCAGCAGCCGGGGCTTGCGCATCAGCGCCGCGGCCAGGCCGAGCCGCTGCCGCATCCCGAGCGAGTACGCCTTGACCGGCCGCCGCCCCACTCCGCTCAAGCCGACCTGCTCCAGCGCCTCGGCCACCCGGCCGGCCCGGTCCCGGCGGGCGCCGCGGACGTGCCGGGGGCCGCTGGCGTCGAGCAGCTCCAGGTTCGCCCGGCCGGACAGGTGGCCGTAGGCGCCCGGCCCCTCCACCATGGCGCCCACCTGGCCCAGCACCCGGCCGGCTGCTGCTGGGATCGGCTGGCCGAGCAGCTCGATGCTGCCCGAGGTGGCCATCACCAGGCCCAGCAGCATCCGCACCGTGGTGGTCTTGCCGGAGCCGTTCGCGCCGAGGAAGCCGTAGATGTCACCGGGGCGGACGTCCAGGTCGACCGAATCGACCGCGGTCAGCGAGCCGAACCGCTTGGTCAGGCTGTGGGTGGCGATCATCAGGACAGCTCCGGATGGTCGGGCAGCTGGGGAGCGGCGGCGGCCAGCGTCTCGGGGGTGACGGTGCCGACCAGCAGCCACGCGGAGTCCCGGCGGCCGGGCCAGGACAGCAGCAGGTTGAGCGGGCCGACCGACAGGGCCAGCCGCGGCTCGTCCGGGTCGGCGCCGATGGCCTCGGCCAGGTCCCCGCGCAACCCGTAGGCGAGCCGGCCCGGCAGCGGCACCGCGACCAGCTCGGTCACCCCGCGGCCGTACACCCCGACGCTGCCGAGCGTCGGCAGCTGCCGGTTGCGGTCCAGCCCTGCCACCCGGTCCGGCGGCACCACCGCGCCCAGCTGGTCGATGACGGTGACCAGGTCCCGGGTCGCCCGGTCCGACAGCCGGGCGTCGGCCGGCGGGTCGAACGCGGTGGCCGACGCCGGCGGCTCGGCGGGGGAGAAGTCCAGGAAGGTGCTGGCCATCACCGGGGCGCCGGGCTGCTTGCCGTGCACCTCGACCCGCAGCGGCAGGCCGGTGCCGGGGTCGGCCCAGACGTCGACGGCGGCGATGCTGCTGACGGCCTGGTCCGGGGTGATCCGCAGGCCGGGCGCGCTCCGGCCGGCGATCCGGTCTGAGCCGATCCTGCTCGCCTCGCCCGGCTCGGCCTGGCTCAGCAGCCGGCGGCCGAGCTCGGGTGGCAGCAGGTCGGCCGCGGCCGGCAGCCTGACCTGCGGGGCCACCGGCGAGCCGGTCCGGTCCACCGTGTTCGACTCGTAGTCCCAGGTCCAGTCGCCGCTCTCGTCATGGTGGATGTCGACCTCGCCGGCGAAGCTGACCGCGTCGACCCGCCAGTTCGAGCTGGAGCGGTACCAGACCCGCAGCTGGGTGCGGCCGCCGAACAGGTCGGCGAGCGAGCCGAACCGGCTGGTCACCGGCAGCGCCAGTCCGCCGGTCGATTCGGCGTAGCCGCTGTAGGGCCGGCCGGCCGAGGAGGTGATCCGCCGCAGCAGGTCAGCTGCAGAGATGTCGCCGGTCCTGGCGGGCAGCGAGGCCACCACCGACGGCAGCGCGGCCAGCACCGCGGTCGCGGCGAGCACGGCGAGCCAGCGCCGGACGGTGGTCACTCCTCACCGTACGTCAGGCGACCGCAGCTTGTTCGACCGTCCGGTCAATCGCTCGGGCCGATCGCCGCACGCGGGCGCGGCTGCTGCCTGGCGGTGGGCTGCCGGACCCAGCCGGCTGCTGCATAGTGCTTCCTATGGCACATCCGATGACTGACGAGCAGGCCCGAGCGTTCCTGGCCGAGGGCAGCCGCACCGGCAAGCTGGCCACCAGCCGGGCCGATGGCCGACCGCACGTGACGCCGATCTGGTTCGTCCTGGACGGCGACGACCTGGTCTTCATGACCGGCGCGGACACCGTCAAGGGCCGCACCCTGCGCCGGGACCCGCGAGCGGCGCTGACCGTCGATCTGGAGGAGCCGCCGTACGCGTTCGTGATGGTCGAGGGCAGCGTCACGATCTCCGAAGACCTCGAGGAGATGCTGCCGCTGTCGATCGCCATCGCCCGCCGCTACGTCGGCGACGCCGAGGCCGAGCAGTACGGCCGCCGCAACGCGGTCCCGGGCGAGCTGCTGGTCAGGCTGCGGCCGGACAAGATCGTCGCGGTCGCCGACCTGATGGGTTGACCGCGCATGGCGGTGCTGAAGAACGGCCTGCCAGGGCTATGCGATTCAGCACCCTGCGATTCAGCACCCTGCGATTCAGCACCCTGGAGGTCGTGTGCCGGGGTGCTCGACTTCCAGCCCGGCGACCTGGTTGAGTTCGTCGAGGAATGAGCCGAGGGAGATCCATGAAGTACCTAGTCGCCGTCCTCGCCATCGCGGTCGGTGTCGCTGCCGTCGTGTACGGCGAAGGCGATGACTCGCCGGGCCTTCAGGGCATCGGCGGCGTGCTGGTCATCGGCGCTCTTGCGTTCTGCGTGCGGATGGCCCGGCGCAGCAGGTAGCCCGCCTGGACGGGCCCGTATCAGCGCGGCCACACCTTGACGGGGCGGCCGATGGTCACGTCTGGGTGCCGCTTCTGTGCCGGTGGCACCGCCGCTAGCCTGCGCGACATGACCTTTGCCGCCCCTGCAGGCAACTCGATGGACGTCGTCCGGATCGTCCAGGACGTCGTCGGTGACAACCTGATCGGGGCGTACCTGCATGGGTCGGCGGTACTGGGTGGGCTGCGGCCGCGCAGCGACCTGGACGTGCTGTGTGTCGTGTCGGAGCCCACGCATCAGCACGAACGCGCGATGCTCGTGCGAAGGATCATGGCAATCTCGGGCTCGCGGGCAGCGCTCGGCCCGGCCCGGCCGGTCGAGCTGACCATCGTGGTCGGGTCTGACGTCCGTCCGTGGCGCTACCCACCCAGGTGCGACTTCCAGTACGGCGAGTGGCTCCGGGACGAGTACGAGCAGGGCACGGTGCCCTCGCCCTTCGACGATCCGGGCCTCGCGCTGCTGGTGACGATGACGTTGCTGGGCAACCGGCCGCTGGTTGGCCCCCAGCCGGCCGCTCTGCTGGATCCGGTGCCACGCCAGGACCTGGATCGAGCGCTGGTCAGCGATGTGCCCCGCCTCCTCTCGGAGGCCGCGACGGACACCACCAATGTGCTTTTGACGCTGGCCCGCATCTGGCTGACGCTGGCCACCGGGGACATCGCGTCCAAGGACGTGGCCGCCACCTGGGTGCTGGATCGCCTGCCGTCCGAGCGCAGGGCTGCCCTGATCCGCGCTCGGGCGGTGTACCTCGGACATGAGCACGACAGCTGGGACGATCTTCAGCCTGAGGTCAGGCGGCTGGGGGAGGAGCTCGTTCGCGCGATCGACCGGATCGCTGATCGGTAGAACCGCTAGCCGCGCCGGTAAACGCTTATGCGGCTAGCGCGCCGATGACGTGGAAGATAGTGCGGCCCGCAGGCAGGCTCAGGCAGCAGGCGCCGTCGGGTCCGGGGTGGCGATGCTGACCTCGCCGGGCAGGTCCTTCGGCATGAGGATCCAGAGGATCGGGTAGAGCAGCACCGGGCAGCCGGGCAGAACCAGCAGGAGCAGCACGAACAGCAGCCTGGCCGGCCAGGGGTCCAGGCCGATCCTGCGGCCGAGTCCTGCGCAGACCCCGCCGAGGATGCGCCCCTCGCTCGCGCGGGTGAGCCCGTGGCTGCGGAATAGGTTGTGGATGGATCCCATGATCTTCGTTTCCCCTTTGAATGTTTGGTGATCGCCCGCTCGGTGCGGCTCGATGTACCAAGCATCGGTTGAGGGAAGCCTTCTGACCTCCGGGTCGGCCCTGAGATTCACCCTCGCTCTCGCGATCGGCGGGTCAGGGGCAGGCGAGGGTGCAGACCCCCACTGCGCCAGGCCCGCGAGGAGCAGCGTGCCGGCCGAGCCGGTCAGGACCAGACAGGATCAGCGCCCTCGGGTTCGGCGCCGTCGAGGAAACTGCGGACCACCGACAGGAAGCGCTCGGTCTCCTCGACGTGAGGCAGGTGGCTGGATTCGGCGAAGATCCGCCAGCGCACGTCGGGAATCTGCTCGACGAACGGCCGCACCGCGACTGGCGCCGCCTCGTCGTGGTGGCCGGAGATGACCAGGGTGGGGACGTCGATCTGCGGCAGCCGGTCGATGACCGACCAGTCCCGCAGCGAACCGATGCTGTGGAACTCGCTCGGGCCGTTCATCGTGTAGTACACGGTCGGGTTGTCATCGATCGCGGCGAAGCTCACCGCGACCTCAGGTGGATTGGGGACCACCCGGCAGACGTGGCGGTCGTAGTACACCTGCATCGCCTCCCGGTACTCCGGCGACTCCGTGGTTTCCGCCTCCTCGTGTCGGCGCAGGGTCTCCTCGACCTTGGGCGGCAACTCGGCGCGCAGCGAATCTGCCGCCACGGTCCACAGCCGCATCGAAGCCGGCGAGTCGGCGATGACCAGCCGCTGCAGGCCGGCCGGTCGGCGAACCGCGAACTCGGCACCGAGCATGCCGCCCCAGGACTGGCCGAGCAGGTGGTAGGAGTCGGCTATACCCAGGCCCATCAGGAGGGTGTCCAGCTCGGCGACGAAGAGCTCGACCGTCCAGTAGCCCGGATCTGCGTCTGGAAGGTGGGTGGACCTGCCGTTGCCGATCTGGTCGTAGTGGACCACCGGGCGCCCGTCGCGTGCCAGCGCGCTGAGCCGGAGCAGGTAGTCGTGCGTGCAGCCGGGGCCGCCGTGCACGACCACCAGCGGGACGGCTCCGCTGTCGAGATCGCCGGTGACGCGGTACCAGGTCTGTGAGCCGTCGAAGGTGATGACGCCCTCGCGGTCAGCCGGCAGGATGTAGTCGGACAGATGCTCGGTCATTGTGGGAAGCGCTCCTCCTCGTGCCGCCCGGATGGCGTCGCATCCCGAGCCTTGCAGCCCGACGGCGCATCGCGCCAGGCCCGGTCGCAGCTGACTCATCGCGAGTTGAGCCTGTCATTACGCCTTGGCGCCTGGGCGGGGTCGAGCCAGGCCGGGGGATGAACCAGGGCATGCCGTCGAGCATGGTGACGCGCCAGCCATGGCTGTCGATCCGGTCATGGTGGAAGTCGCAGAGCAGGCACAAGTTGTCCAAGTCGGTCCGGCCGCCCTGGGACCACGGCACCACATGGTGCTTCTCGGTCCACTCCGGCGGGTCCGTACAGCCGGGAAACGCGCAGCCCTGGTCCCGCGCGATCAGCGCCAGGGCCTGCTTCTCGGTGGCGCATCGCTGGGTGGTGCCGTAGTTCAGGACGCCGCCCTTGCTGTTGTGCACCACCCAGGCGATGCAGGCCTGGTCGGTTATCCGTAGCGCCTGGTCGACGGACATCTTCTGCCCGAAGCTGGTCGCTGCCAGGCCGGTCCGGGTTTCGAACTGCTCGGCGGTCATGGTGATCAGCACGGTGGCCGGCAGGCCTGCCGACCGGGGGAGCTCCGCTGACCGCAGCGCCATCTTCAACACCGACCGGAACGCGTCATGCATGCGCTGACCGGCGGTGCGCTCGTCGTGGTCGCCATGGGACGCGGGCTTCGGCGCCGCCAGCGAGTGCAGGACGGCGAGCGCCAAGGCGGCTGTCTCGCAATCCAGGTCCGCGGTCAGCCGGTGCATCCCCTCGCCGTTCGGAACGCAGGTCAAGAACCGGCGGCGCTGCTGCCACTGCTCGTCAGCCAGCGTTCCGTCCGGAAGCAGGGTGTCCAGCAGCTGCCTGGCGATTCCGGCAAGGGTGCCGGCGTCGAAGAGTTCGGCCTGTTCGACCAGGAACGTCTCGGCCTTGGCCAACTCGTCGACGGGCAGCCCGGCGCCGCGCAGCTTGCCGAGGCAGCGGATGATCACGTCTGTCTGCTTGGCCGACACCACACCGACGACCCGGGCAGCCGCCAGTACGGGCAGCAGCGGCTCGCCCCTTCCGCCGGACAGCTGCACCCGGACCCCGAGCTCGTGGGCGTGCCTGACCCGCGCTCCGCTCTCCGATGGCGCCAGGTTGAGCAGCCCCGCGACGAACTGACTGGTACCTCTCAGCACGTACCGAGCTGGGATGCCGCGGGCTTCCAACTCCGGGATGGCGACGTTGTCGAAGGCCTCGACCTTGCGGCGAAGCCTCTCCACGGTACGGATCAGGTCCAGCAGTTGGCTCTCATCGAGCGCCGACAGGTCGGCTGTGGCCAACTCGGAAACGGCGGCCAGCGCGGCATCGGCCAGAGCCGGAACCGCACTCGCCAACGCCGTCGTCATACCTGAGATCTAGACCAGGGGTACGACAATACTTATAGCAAAGACCCTATGTACAAAGGACAAACGCCCGAGCGGCGGCACTCTGCCGGGAGCTTGACTGCTCACCCGGCGACTTGCTGGCCTATGACCCGTGACGGGTCGGTCTATGCCCGTGACGGGCTGGTGTATGCCCCTGACGGGCCGGATTACCTACCCAGCCTGAGGCCGACGGCGCACGGTGCGGGTCCGGCGCCGGGATTGTCAACGACGCCGAACGTGGAAGATGTGCGCCGGCTGGTACGGGGTCAGCCGGACGAAGTTGTGCTCGCTCCACTCGTAGTTGGCGCCGCTGATCAGATCGGCCACTCCGAAGCTCTCGTCCCAGCCGATGCCGAGCTCGTTGAGCCGTAGGTGCACCCAGCCTTCGCGGACGTTGTGCGGATCGGTCGAGCAGGTCACCAGAATGGTGTCGCCGGTCGCGGCGTCGCGCTTGGAGAACACCAGGATGCCGTCGTTCTCGCAGGTGTGCAGCCGCAGGTTGCGCAGCTGTTGCAGAGCCGGATGCGCCCGCCGGATCTCGTTCAGCCGCTTGAGGAACGGCGCCAGCGATTCCCCGCGCTCCATCGCGCCCTGCAGGTCCCGGGGTCGCAGCTGGTACTTCTCGGAGTTCAGGTACTCCTCGCTGCCCGGCCGCACCGGAGTGTTCTCGAACAGCTCGTAGCCGGAATAGATGCCGTACGACGGAGCCATCATGGTCGCCAGCACCGCCCGGATCGAGAACGCCGACCGGCCGCCGTTGACCAGGAATTCATTGAGGATGTCAGGAGTGTTGGGAAAGAAGTTCGGGCGCATGTAATCGGCGGCGGCGACCAGCTCCTCGCCGTACTGGCCCAGCTCCCAGGCGGTGTTGCGCCAGGTGAAGTAGGTGTAGCTCTGGGTGAAGCCGATCCGGGCGAGCTCGTGCATCATCGCCGGACGGGTGAAGGCCTCGGCCAGGAAGATCACGTCCGGGTGCTGGGACTTCACGGTGCCGATCAGCCACTGCCAGAAGTTCAGCGGCTTGGTGTGCGGGTTGTCGACCCGGAAGATCTTCACCCCGCGCGAGATCCACAGCAGGGTGATCCGCAGGATCTCCGCGGCCAGTCCCGCCGGGTCGTTGTCGAAGTTCAGCGGGTAGATGTCCTGGTACTTCTTCGGCGGGTTCTCGGCGTAGGCGATGGTGCCGTCGGGCAGCGTGGTGAACCACTCGGGGTGCTCGCTGACCCACGGATGGTCCGGGGCGCACTGCAACGCCAGGTCCAGCGCCACTTCCAGGCCGAGCTCCCGGGCCCGGTTCACGAACGCGGCGAAGTCGGCCTCGGTGCCCAGCTCCGGATGGATCGCGTCGTGGCCGCCCTCGGCCGAGCCGATCGCCCACGGCGAGCCGGTGTCGGTCGGCTTGGCGTTCAGGGTGTTGTTCGGGCCCTTGCGGTTGACCCGCCCGATCGGGTGGATCGGCGGCAGGTACACCACGTCGAACAGCAGGTCGGCGACGTAGTCCAGGTGCTTGGTCGCGTCGGCGAAGGTGCCGTGCCGCAGCGGCCGCGCCGGGTCGTCCGGATCGTTGGCCAGCTCCGCGCCGATCGAGCGGGGGAAGAACTCATACCACGCCCCGTACAGCGCGCGCTGCCGGTCGACCCAGACGCTGTAGCGGGGCGAGCGGGTGATCAGCTCGCGTACCGGGTGGTCGTTGGCCAGCGCCCGGGCTTCCTTGCTCATCGCGCGGGTGATCCGCAGGGGCACGTCGGCTTCGGCCCGGCGCAGGTCGGCCGCCACCGCGCGGGCCAGCTCGGCGGCGTCCGGGCCGGCGCCGGCGGTGATGATGTCGGTCGTGGCCGCCTTGGCGCTATTGAGTCCCTTGCCCACGGCGGTCTTGGCCTGGGCCGGGTCCTTGACCGCTACCGGCCTGGTGGTGGCATCGGACCGACTGGCCACCTCGGCCGCCGGCGCCGCCTTGGACGCCGAGTCCACCGAGCCCGCGGTCTCACCGGCAGCGCTCAGCGCGTCGGCGATCCGGTCGAACAGCCGGGCCCCGATCTCCAGGTCGTTGGCCAGCTCCTCAGCGCTCTGGCCGGCATCGACCTTGACCTCGACGTTGTGGTACCAGGTCGCCAGCGGGTCGCCCCAGGCCTCGACGACGTAGGTCCAGGTGCCGGTGCTGTCGGGCACCACCTCGGTGCGCCACCGGTCCGCCCCGCCAGCGAGCAGCCGCATCCGGTTGAATCCGGCGTCCGCGCCCGACGGCGATCGCCACTGCACGGACGCTGCGACCGCGTCGTGGCCCTCTCGAAAGACCGTCGCCTCGATGCCGATCGGCTCGCCCACCACCGCTCGGGAGGGCAGCTCGCCGTGCGCGATCACCGGATGTAATGAGTTCAGTCCTATGCGTCCGACCACGGAGCCCACCGTATCGTCACCGGCCGGGCATCGTGTGACCGGGCGGCATCGTGTAGTCGAGCCTGGGCCTGTCTGTAAGCGCTACCGCATGCCGCTATCGTGTGGGGAATGAAGGCATTACGACGGCTGACTGTCCGCGCGGCGTTACCGGCCCCGTTGGCTCCGCTGGGCGACATCGTGGCGAACCTCCGGTGGTCCTGGCATCCGGACTCCCTGGACCTGCTCGAATCGGTCGATCCGGAGCTGTGGTCCGAATGCAACGGCGACCCCGCCCGGCTGCTGGGCGGGGTCAGCACCGGCCGGCTGGAGGCGCTGGCCAAGGACCGCAAGTTCCTGCGCCGGCTGCAGGACGTCTCCGACGACCTGCGCGACTACCTGGAGCAGCCGCGCTGGTACCAGCGCCAGCAAGAGGCCGAGCCTGGCTCGCTGCCGAGCTCGGTGGCCTACTTCTCGCCCGAGTTCGGGATCACCGAGGTGCTGCCGCAGTACTCCGGCGGCCTGGGCATCCTGGCCGGTGACCACCTCAAGGCGGCCTCTGACCTCGGCGCGCCGATCATCGGGGTCGGCCTGCTGTACCGCGCCGGCTACTTCTCCCAGTCGCTGTCCCGGGAGGGTTGGCAGCAGGAGCGCTACCCGTCGCTGGATCCACAGGGACTGCCGCTGACCCCGCTGCGCGACAGCGACGGCGCCCCCGCCCGGGTCGCGCTCGCGCTGCCCGAGGACCGCACCCTGCACGCCCAGATCTGGCTCGCCTCGGTCGGCCGGGTGCCGCTGCTGCTGCTGGACTCCGACGTCGAGGAGAACGACGCGGCGGCCCGCGGGGTGACCGACCGGCTGTACGGCGGCGGTCCTGAGCACCGGCTGCTGCAGGAGCTGCTGCTGGGCATCGGCGGCGTGCGCGCGCTGCGGCTGTACTGCGCGATCACCGGGCACCCCGAACCCGAGGTCTTCCACACCAACGAGGGCCACGCCGGCTTCCTGGGCGTCGAGCGGATCAGCGAGCTCAGCGACGGCCCCGCGAAGCTGAGCTTCGACGAGGCGCTGACCGCGGTCCGGGCCGGGACGGTGTTCACCACCCACACTCCGGTGCCGGCCGGCATCGACCGCTTCGACCGCGAGCTGGTCCGCGCCTACCTCGGCCATGTGCCCGCAGTGCCGGTGGACCGGATCCTGGCGCTGGGCGCCGAGGACGACCCGGCCAAGTTCAACATGGCCCACATGGGGCTGCGGCTGGGCCAGCGCGCCAACGGCGTCGCGCAGCTGCACGGCCGGGTCAGCCGGTCGATGTTCAACGACCTGTGGCCGGGCTTCGACGCCCAGGAGGTGCCGATCACCTCGATCACCAACGGCGTCCATGCCCCGACCTGGATGGCGCGGGAGTTCCTTGACCTCGCCGAGCGCACCGTCGGCTCCGACGACCTGGCCTCCGGCGAGGGCTGGGACGCCATCGACCAGATCTCCGACGCCGAGCTGTGGGAGCTCAAGCACGAGCTGCGCGAGCGGCTGGTCGGCGAGATCCGCCGCCGGATCCGGCAGTCCGGCATCGAGCGCGGCTTCTCCGGGGTGGAACTGGCCTGGACCGCGACCGCCTTCGATCCGGACGTGCTGACCATCGGCTTCGCCCGCCGGGTGCCCTCCTACAAGCGGCTGACCCTGATGCTGCGCGACCCGGCCCGGCTGAAGAAGATCCTCACCGATCCCGACCGCCCGGTGCAGATCGTGGTCGCCGGCAAGTCCCATCCGGCCGACGACGGCGGCAAGGAGCTGATCGCCCAGCTCGTCCGGTTCACCGACGACCCCGAGGTTCGCGGCCGGATCGCCTTCCTGCCCGATTACGACATCGGGATGGCCCGTTACCTGTACTGGGGCAGCGACGTCTGGCTGAACAACCCGCTGCGGCCGCTGGAGGCCTGCGGCACGTCCGGCATGAAGGCGGCGCTGAACGGCGGCCTGAACCTGTCCATCAAGGACGGCTGGTGGGACGAGTGGTGCGAGGACGGCAAGAACGGCTGGGAGATCCCGTCGGCGAACGACTCGCTGACCGGCACCACCGATGACCACCGGGACGCGGTCGAGGCCGCCGGGCTCTACGACCTGATCGAGCACCAGGTGGCGCAGCGCTTCTACACCCGCGACGCCAAGGGGATCCCGGCCCAGTGGGTGGCGATGGTGCGCTACACCCTGAAGTCGCTGGGCCCGAAGGTGGTCGCGACGCGCATGGTGCGCGACTACATCCGGCTGCTGTACGCCCCGGCCGGGCAGTCCGCGGCGCTGATGGTGGCCGATGACTTCCGGGCCGCGAAGGACCTGGCCGCGTGGAAGAGCTGGGTGGCCGGCAGCTGGCGGGACGTCGCGGTGCGCCACGTCGACTCCCACGTCGAGGGCGATCCCAGCCTGGGCGGTTTCCTGCAGCTGCGCGCCGAGGTGGCGCTGTCCGGCCTGACCGCCGGCGACGTCGAGGTGCAGGCCGTCTACGGCCCGGTGGATTCGGACAACCGGCTCACCTCGTTCGAGCTGCTGCCGCTGACGCTGGCCGACGAGCGCGACCACACCGGCTTCTTCGCCGGTGACATCCCGCTGAAGAAGGCCGGCCCGTTCGGCTACACCGTCCGGGTGCTGCCCAAGCACAAGCTGCTGGCCAACCTCGCCGAGACCGGGCTGGTCGCCACCGCCAGCCCCGGCTGATCGTGCGGGTCCTGGTCACCGGCGCCCGCGGCAAGGTCGGGCGGGTGGCCGTTGCCGAGCTGATGGCCGCCGGGCACCAGGTGGTGAGCACCGACCTGGGCACGCCGACCTACGAGCGGTCCGAGCCCGGCGTGGCGCCCTACGTACGGGCCGACCTGACCGACGCCGGGGCGGCTTTCGGGTTGGTGCGAGGGATGGACGCGGTGCTGCACTGCGCGGCGATTCCCGAGCCGTCGCAGGACATCGCGCACGTGGTGTTCGGCAACAACCTGCTGGCGGCGTTCAACGTGATCGAGGCCTGCGTCCGGTTCGGGGTCGGTCGGCTGGTGAACCTGTCCTCGGAGACGGTGCCGGGCATGACGTTCGCGGAGCGGCCGTTCTCCCCGGCCTACTTCCCGATCGACGAGGACCATCCGGTGCTGCCGCAGGATCCGTACGCGCTGGCCAAGCACTTCACCGAGCAGCTCTGCGACGCGGCGGTGCGGCGTTCTGACCTGCGGTGCATCACGATCCGGCCGACCTGGGTGCAGGACTCCTCGTCGTACGCGCGCAATCTCAGGCCGATGATCGCCCTAGCCCGGGCCGGCACGCCGGAGCCGACGGTGAACGGCTGGTCCTACATCGACGCCTATGACCTCGCGGTTGCGCTGCGGCTGGCGGTGGAATCGTCATTGCCGGGCCACGAGGTGATGTACGTCTGCTCGCCCGATTCGGCCGGGGTGGCTGACACTCTTGCCGCGCTGCGGGCGCAGTACGGCGATCGGGTGGAGTACCGCGCGTTCGCCCGTGCCGATGCCAGCGGCACCTCGGCGGCCAAGGCGGAGCGGCTGCTCGGCTGGCAGCCGACCCGCAGCTGGCGCGATTACCTCGACGAGGACGGCCAACCACTGCAACCCTGACCGGTTCGCCCAGCGTCAGGTGGACAGCAGCGGGACGAGCAGCTCGGCGTCGGTCAGCGCGCCGTGGTGGCCGATCAACGAAGCATTCCGGGACTCGGCCTTGCGGCGGACCACGGCGAGCTCCGACACCGACACCGCGATCAGGTCGCCGATCCGGTGCCGAGCCGATGCGCTGACCTCCGGGCCGAACCAGCCGTGGCCGATCGCCTCGTCGCGGGTCAGCACGGCCATCCGGTCGCCGACAACCTCGAGCCACCGCGAGCGGACCGCGTCCAGCAAGCCAGGCTCGACGTGCAAGTACCGCACCCGGGCCTCGCCGGCCAGCAGCTCGACGCCCTCCTGCAGCGACGGCTCGCTGTCGTAGTCGATCTTGGCCTCCTCCGGGACGTTGACCATGCCGTGGTCGGCGGTGACCAGCAGCCGGGTGCCAGCGGGCAGCCGTCCGGCCAGCAGCTCGACGGCTCGGTCGATCAGTTGCAGCTGGGCCCGCCATGCCTCGGACCGGCAGCCGTAGACGTGCCCGATCAGGTCCAACTCGTGGTTGTAGCAGTAGATCAACCCGCCACGCGCCTGTGCCGTCGCGGCAACCTGGGCCATGCTGTCGGCCGCGGTGAACGCCCGCAGGTAATGAGCGCCGCGCAACGCGGCCCGGGTCAGGCCGCTGCCCTTGAACGCGGGTGCCGACACCACCGTGGCGCTCACCCCGGCCTGCTCGGCCCGTTCGAAGGCGGTGGCGACCGGCTGGACCTGCTCCGGTGGCTGGTCGCCGAGCAGGTCGACGCCGGACCGGGCGCCACGCCAGGTCAGCCAGTTGGCCGGCTCGCTCAGCCCGTCCGCCCGGGTGATGTAGCCGGTGATGCCGTGCTGCCCCGGCGGCACGCCGGCGCCGAGCGAGGTGACGCTGACCGCGGTGGTGGTCGGGAAGCCGGCGGTCAGCGGGCGCGCCGCCAGGCTGGACAGGAACGGGGCAAGACCGGCGTGCTCACGCAGCAGTTGCCAGCCCAGGCCATCGACCAGCAGCACGACAATGCAGCCAGCCGGCTCAAGGGCCAGCACGTTCGGCTCACCGGCCACCCCCAACGCGGCCAGGGTGGACGGCAGCACGTCGGACAACGACGACTGCCCGTACCGGACGATGCCGGCGGCCGGCGAGGTGGTCATTGCCCCATCCTGGCGCCGGACAGCAACCCGGCACCTCGCGACGCTGCTCACACCAGCGCCCGGTCCAGTCCCGCGGGGGAGGTATCCAGGGCGCCCCGAGCCGCTCCTGTAGTCCACAAGCCGCGGAACCCGGCGAAACGGTTGACAGGCCACGCCGGCTGCGCGAACGCTTGCACTGCGACCGCCGAAGGAGCCGCACATGGCTGACAGCATGACGGTACTGCGCAAAGCCGGCCCGCCCGGCACCAAACGGAACATCGTCGTCCTGGGTGACGGGTTCACCGCCGCCGACCAGCCGGCCTACGACCAGTGGGTGGACACCACGCTGATCCAGGGCGTCTTCGGCCACGACTACTTCGCCGAGGACGCCTCGGCATACAACATCTACCGGATCAACCTCGAGTCGGTGGATTCCGGTGTGAGCACCCGGACCTACGACGAGAAGGGCACCGTCGACCCGTCCGACGACACCATCGCCTCGGAGACGGCCCACAACACCGCGCTCGGCATGATCTTCAACGGCTCCTGGTCGCACTGCTGGCTGGAGTACGGCGCCAACACCGAAACCCTGCTGCAGGCCGCGATCAACACCTGGGTGCCCGATGCCAACGAGATCCTGGTCGTGCTGAACAATCCCAACTTCGGCGGCTGCGGTGGCGGCGGCCGGGCGCACGTTCCGATGGGCGTCGACTGGACCGTCATCGCGCACGAGTTCGGGCACGGCGTCGGCGGATTCGCCGACGAGTACTCGGTGACCGGCAACTACACCGGCGGCGAGCAGGCCTGGATCAACCTGACCACGATCACCGATCGCGCCACCACCAAGTGGCGGCAGTTCATCGATCCGACGACACCGCTTCCCACCGGTGTCGGCGCGGGCGCCAACTACAACCAGGGCGTCCGGCCGGCGACCTGGAGCAGCAACTTCGACGTCGGCCTGTTCGAGGGTGGCGGCACGGTCTCCACCGGCCTCTACCGGCCGGTAGAGAACTGCCGGATGAACGGCAACACCCCGGAGTTCTGCCCCGTCTGCTACACCTCCCTGAAGACCAACCGCGACCACGAGACCGATCACCACTTCCGGTCGGCGCATGCGGGCGACTTCTACGGCACCGGCCGCAGCGACGTGCTGCTGCACCACGGGACGTCGATCCAGCTGTTCGGCAACAACGCTCCCGATCTCGTCCACCGCTTCAGCGGTGTCGAACGGGTGCCGGGCTCCTGGCAGTTCATGCCCAACGACCAGATCGTGATCGGGGACTTCAACGGCGACGGCGCCGACGAGGTGGTGATCTTCAACGGGGTGGACTGGGTGATGCCCTACCTCGGGCTGCTCGCCTCGGACGGAGCCGGTGGGCTCAGGCTGATCGCCCGGTACGACGCCGACATCCCCGGCTGGGGCGGTTTCGCCAGGAACGACAGGTTCTTCAAGGCCGATCTCAACGGCGACGGCAAGGACGACCTGATCGTCGTCAACGGCGATGACTGGTCGATGACCTACGTCGGGCTGCTGCGCAGCACCGGCACGGGCTTCTACCTGACCCACCGGTACGACGGCGACATCCCGGGCTGGGGTGGCCTGGCCCGCCACGATCATTTCTTCGTCGGCGACCTCAACGGCGACGGCAAGGACGACCTGGTCATCTTCAACGGCGAGGACTGGTCGATGTCCTACGTCGGCCTGTTCCGGTCGCAGGCCAGCGGGCTGAACATGACGGCCAGGTACGACGGCGACATCCCCGGCTGGGGCGGGCTGGCCCGCCACGACCGGCTGTTCCTCGGCGACTTCGACGGCGACGGCCGCTGCGACGTCTACATCTTCAACGGCGAGGACTGGTCGATGCCCTACCTGGGCATGTTCGGATCCGTCGGCTCGGGCCTGGCCTACGTGAACCGCTACGACGGTGACGTGCCCGGTTGGGGCGGACTGGCCCGGCACGACGACTTCTTCGCAGCCGACCTGAACGGCAACGGCCGCTGTGACCTGTGGGCGTGGAACCACCAGGACTGGGCAGAGGAGTACCTCGGCCGGATGATCTCCTCCGGCACCGGCCTGTCGGCCGGCTTCGCCGCGGACTGGGTGGGTGAGTGGAACCTCGGCCCGGCCGACCGGTTCGAGGTGGCGCGCTTCAGCGGCAAGAGTGGCCAGCCCAGCCTCTACGTCCACAACACCGACTGGTTCGGGGTGATCAGCGGCCGGCGCGGCATCGGCCTGGACCGCATCTACTACCGCTGGATCCACTCATACCGCTACGGCCGGAACTGGTGAGGCAACGATGATCAAGAAGGTCAAGCGCGGAGGCGCTCCCCGGGTGGACAACAGCCGTCCCAGCAAGCCTCCGGCGCCTGCCGCCGGTAGCCGGGTCCGAGCCGGCGATGTCGAGCCGCCCGCCTATGACGGCCCGAGGAAACCGGATCGGAAGGAGCCGGGCAGGTCGAACCCGCATTCCGGTGGCGAGGGCCCCAGCAAGCCGGCCCAGGAGCCGGCGCGCCGGCCACGGGCGGGAGCGAGCGACCTGCCCCCGGGCGACCAGATCCCGCCGAAGGCCCGCCGCGGCGGCAGGGCACGGCCGGCCGGTGAGCAGTACATCCGGCTGCGGGTCCGGGTGCGAGGTGACCAGCTGTCGGTCCTGGACAGCCATCTCGTCGACGGCCCGCTCGGCCAGATCACGGGTTTCTCCGGTGCGAACGCCTACGAGGTGAGCGTGGGGGACCGGCTGCTGCATGCCGGATCGCTGCCGGACCTCGGGCTGCAGCGCTCCTTCGCCAACCCCAACGGCCCCGCGGACCAGCGCGGGCATCACTTCACCGACCGCTCGACGTATGAGTTCATGGCGCGGGTGCCGGCGCACGAGGTGACGCCGGAGACCATCGACCGGATCGCGATCCGGCTGCACCGGATCAAGGAGGAGGCACGCACCGATCGTCTCGGGGCGGCGCCGTTGGCCGAGCAGTTCGCGCGCCAGGTGCGCCCGGTGGCCGAGCTGGTCGGCCTGCCGGCCTCGGTGCTCCCCGAGGCGATCGAGGAGCGCGGCGGCCGCACGCCGAGCCTGTGACCGCCGGCGCAGTCGCGCTGCCAGCGCCGCGGTGGTCCGCGGCGGCGCTGGCGCTCGCGATTGCGCTCGGCGGGTGCCAGCACGCCCGCGACGTTCAGCGACAAGCGAGTCCGGCGGCACCCGGCATGGCGACTCGGGGCTCGCCGACGGCGAACCCGACGACTACGAACCCGACGACTGCGAACCCGACGACTACACGCTCGGGCAGTGCGAGCCCGACGACCACGAATCCGGCTACGGGAGGCCCGGCAACCGGCGGTACGCCGGCACCGTCCGGCCCGCGCACGGTGACCGTGCTCGGCTCGGGCGACGTGCTGATCCATCCGGCGCTCTGGCAGCAGGCGGCGGCCGACGCCCGGGCGCGCGGACGCCCCGGTTACGACTTCGGCCCGATCTATGCCGGCATCGCGCCGGTGACCCGGGCGGCCGGGCTGGCGATCTGCGAGCTGGAGACCCCGCTTGCCCCGCCGCAAGGCCCGTTCGCCGGCTGGCCGAACTTCAACGCCCCGCCCCAGGTGCTGACCGCGTTGAAGGCGGCCGGCTACGACAGCTGCACCACGGCCTCGAACCACACCCTGGATCAGGGCTACGCCGGGGTCAAGCGGACTCTGGACGAGCTGGACGCGGCCGGCCTGAGACACACCGGCAGCGCCCGGTCAGCAGCCGAGGCGGCCCGTCCCCTGATCGTGACCACCGGCGCCGGCGTGCGCATCGCCCAGCTCGCGTTCAGCTTCGGTTTCAACGGCATAGCGGTGCCGGCCGCCCAACCCTGGCTGGCCAACACCATCGACCTGCCGGCGATCCTGGCCGCAGCGCACCGGGCCAAGCGCGCCGGCGCCGACATCGTGGTGCTGAGCATGCACTGGGGCGTCGAGTACGACCATGACCCCAGCGCGGAGCAGGCCGGCCAGGCCGACCGGCTGCTGGCCTCGCCGGACATCGACGTGATCCTGGGCGACCATGCCCACGTCGTGCAGCCGTTCCAGAAGCTGCACGGCAAGTGGGTCGCCTACTGCATGGGAAATCAGATCTCGCGGCACGCCCAGCCGATCAACGACAACCGCGAGGGGGTGATGGCGCGCTTCACCTTCACCGAGGTGGCCCCGCACCGTTTCGCCACCACCCGGGCCGAGGCGATTGCCACCTGGATGGAGGTCTCGCCCCGGCTGCGGCTGGTCCAGCTGGGCTCGGCGATCGCCGACCAACGCACCGCGCCCGAGGCACGAGCACGCTACCGCGCGGCGTTGACCCGGATCACCGGCTATCTCGACCGGCTCGGCGCACGCCGGGACGGGCTGGTCGTCGGCTGAGCGGGTAGTCGACCGGCATTCCGGGACTTCTGTCGGTGGGCTGCGCTGGTGAATAATCGGGGCGTGAGGGGTCCAGGTTTCGAGAACATGGCTACGGTGCTGGTGAATCCTGCCGTGCTGAGCGACTTCGAGCTGGACCTGATGTCGCACGACTTCCGGGTGTGGACCGTGCACACCACCTCGACGTTTCCCGACGCGCCGCAGGCGGCGATGCAGATCCGCCGGGCGCTGATCGACTGGAGCAACGGCCGGTGGAAGGTGGCGGCCAACTGGACCGTCGTCTGGATCACCTTCGGCGACAGCTGGCTGGACGGGGACAACCCGATCCCGTGGCCCGCCCACGCCGCGCTGTGGAAGAAGCTGGCCGAATACTCCGAGAACGTCCGCTACAACCTGGGCCTGGGTGGCATGCCGAGGCTCGGGGTGCCGCGCGAATCCCGCTGACCGCGATCTCGTGGCAATCGCGGCTGAAACGGGTCAGCCCCCTGCCATCACCAGCGCCGCGCCGTCGTTGGCCAGCGCGTCGGCCCGCTCGTTGCCGGCGTCGCCGGAATGCCCCTTGACCCAGCGCCAGTCGATGGCATGCCCGGCCGATGCCTCGTCCAGCCTGCGCCACAGGTCGGCGTTCTTGACCGGCTGCTTCGCCGAACTCTGCCAGCCGTTGCGCTTCCAGCCATGGATCCAGCTGGTGATGCCCTGCAGCACGTACCGGCTGTCGGTGTAGAGCACCACCGAGCAGGGGCGGTTCAGCGCGGTCAGCGCCTCGATGGCCGCGGTCAGCTCCATCCGCTGATTGGTGGTCTGCGGCTCGCCGCCGAACAGCTCCTTCTCATGGCTGCCGCTGCTGAGCCATACGCCCCAGCCGCCCGGTCCCGGGTTGCCCTTGCAGGACCCGTCGGTGTAGATCACGACCGTCGCCCGGCCCTGCTCCGCTGCCGGTGCCGGGCTCGGGGGGTGGACACTCATCTGCAGCACGGTACCGGCGAGGACGGGGGAACCATGGCAAGGCTGCTGTACTCGGCGACCATGTCGCTGGACGGCTTCATCGCAGGCCCTGGCGGTGACATGTCCTGGCTCACCTCCTATCTCGGGCCCAACCCGACCGCGGACGAGCTGGTCGGCCGCATCGGCGCCCTGCTGATCGGCCGGCGCACCTTCGGCGGCGACGACCCGAACCGCGGGACGGACAAGGAGGGAGCGTTCGGCGGCGCCTGGACCGGGCCGCAGTTCGTGCTGACCCACGATGCTCCGGACGTCGCGCCGCCCGGCGTCACCTTCGTCGACGATCTGGCTGCCGCGGTGGCCGGCGCGAAGGCCGCTGCCGGCGACAAGTACGTCAACATCCTCGGCGCCAACATCGCCCAGCAGTGCCTGCAGACCGGGGTGCTCGACGAGATCCTGGTCTTCGTTGCCCCGGTGCTGCTCGGCGACGGGGTGCGGCTGTTCGACCATCCGGGCGGGACCCATGTTCGGCTCGAACGGTTCGAGGTGAGCCAGGCGCCCCTGGCCACCAGCATCTGGTGCCGGGTGCTCGGCTGAGCGAGCCCGGTCACCGGCCGCCGTCCTTGCGCCGCTCATCCATGCGTGGCAGCAGCCCGATCAGCAACGCCACGACCAGGTAGGCAGCGGGCACTGCCGGCCAGACGAACCAGCCGAGCATGCTGTAGGCGTCCAGCCGGTCGGCGTTCAGCAGTTGCCAGCCGATTCCGGCCGGCATCCAGCCCCAGAGCAGCAGCCAGGTCGTCCGTCGCCACGGCTCTGGCATCTGGGCCGCCACCCACCTGTCGGATCGGCTCGGGCCCGCCGGTCAGCTGCCGCGGGCCCGAGATCGACTTTACTTCCGTTCAGGCGGCCCGGACCGCAGCAGCCCGGCCCCGCTGTCGCGGCGGACGCCCGAGCCCAACCCGCCGGTGAGCCGGCTGGCTCCGCCGCTGGCCATCGCGACCTGCCGGGCCGACAGCGGCTTGGCGATGTTCTCCAGGGACTGCCGCTCGGCGTTGACGCCGTAGATGAACGCGGTCAGGCCACCGGCGAACATCAGGATCGCCCCGACGGTGTAGCCCCAGAACAGGGGGTCGCGATCGGGGGTCGGGCCCGAGCCGGCCGCGTCGACCAGCTTGCCGAACAGGAACGGGGCGATCACGCCACCGAAGAACTGCGACACCGCGAAGAACAGCGAGATGGCTTTGGCCCGTACTTCCAAGGGGAAGATCTCGCTGACCGTGAGATAGGCCGACGACGCCGCTGCCGAGGCGATGAAGAAGATGATGCACCACAGGATGGTCTGGGTGGTGGCGTTGAGGGAGCCGTTCTTGAACAGCAGCCCGGTGATGAACAGCAGGATGGCCGAGGTGCAGTACGTCCCGCCGATCATGATCCGCCGGCCGACGGTGTCGAACAGCTTGCCGAGCAGCAACGGCCCGAGCAGGTTGCCGACGGCGAACGGGAAGATGAAGTAGCCGACCGCTCCGCCGCTGATGCCGTAGAACTTGCCCAGGATCAGCGCGAACGTGAAGAAGATCGCGTTGTAGAGGAACGACTGGGTGACCATCAGCATGAAGCCGAGGAATGCCCGGCTCGGGTACTCCCGCACGATGAGTTGAGCGAGTTCCTTGTAGCCCGGGTCCTCGCGTTCCTCGACCAGCAGCGCGGCGGACTGGTCGACGGGCGACAGCGTCGTGCCGGCGGCCTCGATATCGCGTTCGATGCCGTCGACGATCCGCTCCGCCTCGTCCGACTGCCCGTGGGTGAGCAGCCATCTGGGACTCTCCGGGATATGCCTGCGCAATCCCCAGATCGCGATGCCGATCACCGGTCCGATGAGCAGGCCCAGCCGCCACCCGAGATTGACGTCGAAGAGGTCGGGGTTGAGGAAGGCGATGTTGGCCGCCGCGCCGATCATCGCGCCGAGCCAGTAGGTCCCGTTGATGGCCAGGTCCACCCGGCCGCGGTAGTCGGCAGGGATCAGCTCGTCGATCGCGGAGTTGATCGCCGCGTACTCGCCGCCGATGCCGAGCCCGGCGATGAACCTGGTGGCGATGAAGAAGAGGAAGTTGAACGAGAAGGCGGTGAGCAGGTTACCGATCAGGTAGACGCCCAACGTGATGATGAACAGCTTGCGGCGCCCGAGCTTGTCGGCCAGCCGCCCGAAGTACAGGGCGCCGACCACCTCGCCGAGCAGGTAGATCGACGCCGCCAGGCCGATCTGTCCGGCAGTGAAGTGCAGCGTCCCCTCTTCGGTCAACCGTTCGCCGATCGCGCCGGCCACGGTGATCTCGATGCCGTCGAGCACCCAGGTGATCCCCAGGGCGATGACGACCCGCCAATGGAACTTCGACCAGGGCAGTCGGTCCATCCGGGCAGGGACAAGACTCTGAATGGGCTGGGCGACTGCGCCTGGCACCGTCATCGGCCTCGGCCTTCCTCACGTGTGAATGATGAATGAATCGCTCTGTGTTCTCAGATGATCACTCCACGTTCGTGAGTACCACTCGTCCAGTTCGGACGTCAAGCACCCCACCGCGGCAGGTGGCAAGGCGCCTGAATGGCTGGATCGTCACCTCGATG
>NZ_DASVSG010000076.1:0-56828 GCF_036388195.1 Jatrophihabitans sp.
ATCATCTGGATATCGGTGCGCAGCGAGCGCATCTCGCCGCGCTTGAGCTTGGCGATGTCCCGGCCACCGAAGTAGATCTCGCCCGCCGTGGGGTCGAGCAGCTTCGCCACCACCCGGCCGGTGGTGGACTTGCCGCAGCCGGACTCGCCGACCAGGCCGAGCGTCTCACCGGCCCGGACGGCGAAGGACACGCCGTCGACGGCCTTCACCGCGCCGACCTGGCGCTGGATGAGGATGCCCTGCTTGATCGGGAAGTGCTTGCTCATCTGATTGACCCGCAGCAGCGCGTCGGCATCATCGGCCGCGGGGGCGATGGGGGTATCAGCCTCGTCCGGGCGGGTAGCTGTGCTCATGGGTGGTGGCTTCTCCTCGTCGGCTACAGCGTGGGCTGGATGTCGGTGGCCCACAGCCGGCGCCGCTCGTCCGGCTCGATGTGGCAGCGCAGCGCGTGCCCCGGCGAGCCGCCTGAGGTGGGCAGCAGCTCCGGACGCTCGGTGAAGCAGCGCCGGCCGGGCACGTGGTCGGTGAACCTGCAGCGGGGGTTGAACACGCAGCCCTTGGGCACCTGGATGAGCGAGGGCGGCTGGCCGGGGATCGGTTGCAGCCGATCCTGCCGGGTGCGGTCCATCCGGGGCATCGAGGTCAGCAGGCCCCAGGAGTAGGGCATCTCCGGCTCGTAGAACAGGTCGTTCACCGAGCCGGTCTCCACGCACTGGCCGCCGTACATCACCACGACGTGGTCGCAGGTCTCGGCCACCACTCCGAGGTCGTGGGTGATCAGGATGATCGCGGAGTTGAACTCCTTCTGCAGATCCTTCATCAGGTCCAGGATCTGCGCCTGCACCGTGACGTCGAGGGCGGTGGTCGGCTCGTCGGCGATCAGCAGCTTCGGGTCGCACACCAGCGACATCGCGATCATGGCCCGCTGCCGCATGCCTCCGGAGAACTGGTGCGGGTAGTCGTTGAACCGCTTGTCCGGATTGGGGATGCCGACCCGGTCCAGCATCTCGATCGAGCGCTTCTTCGCGACCGCCTTGGACACCTTGTTGTGCACCAGGTACGCCTCGGAGATCTGGGCGCCGACCCGGTAGAACGGGTGCATCGCCGACAGCGGGTCCTGGAAGATCATCGACATCTTGTCGCCGCGCAGCGAGCGCATCTGTTCCTCGGTGGCGCCGACCAGCTCGGTTCCGTCGAGCCAGATCTCACCGGTGATCCGGGCCTGGGATCCCTTGTGCAGGCCGAGGATGGCCTGCGAGGTGACCGACTTGCCCGAGCCGGATTCGCCGACGATGCCCAGGATCTCCCCGCGGCGGACGTCGAAGGACAGGCCGTCGACGCCCTTGACCAGACCGTCCGCGGTCGGGAAATGAACCCGCAGGTCGCGTACCGACAGGAACGCGTCGCCGACTTCTGGCTTGTCGAGTCGGACGAGTGGCTGGGCTGTCACAGATGGTCTCCGGTCTCTAGCTGTAGCTCACGCGCGGATCGATGAAGGCATATCCGATATCGACGAGGATGTTGGCCAGCACGACCGCGAACGAGGCCACGATGGTAACGCCCAGGATGACCGGCAGGTCCTGGCTGTTGATGGCCCGGATGCTGATCAGCCCCAGACCTTGCAGGTTGAACACCGACTCGGTGATGACCGCGCTTCCGACCAGCTGGCCCAGGTCCAGGCCGAAGATCGTCACGATCGGGGTGAGCGCGGCGCGCAGGCCGTGCTTGATGACCACGGTGCCTCTGCCCAGGCCCTTCGCCCGCGCGGTCCGGACGTAGTCCTCGCTCATGGTCTCGAGCATGTTCGCCCGGGTCAGCCGGGCATACAGCGCGGCGAAGATGAAGGCCAGCGCCATCCACGGGAGGATCATCGATTTGAGCCATTGGGCCGGATCCTTGGTCAACGGCGCGTAGTTGGTATTGGGTAGCCATGCCAGTTTGTACTTGAAGACCAGCAGCAGGATCGGCCCGGTGAAGAAGATCGGCAACGAGACGGCGGCCAGCGCCATGGTCATCGCGGCCCGGTCGAACAGCGAACCACGCTTGAGCGCCGAGATCGATCCGATCGTCAGGCCACCGATCAGCCAGAGGATGGCCGCCCCGATCGCGAGGCTGAGCTCGATCGGCAGGGCCCTCCAGATCATGCTGCTGACCGGGAGCTGCTGCCGGAAGGAGTAGCCCAGGCACGGCTTGTCACAGTGCACGACCGCGCCGGTGTCGTCGCCGAGGTCGCGGCCGAAGATGATGCCGCCGGCCCAGTTGAAGTACTGCTTCCACAGCGGGAGGTCGAACCCGAAGCGATGCTCGATCAGCTTCTGGCCGGCCTCCGTGGGCGGAATCTTGCCGACATAGAAGAGGGCGGGTGAGACGTTCGCGATCTTGGGCCCCACCTGGAAGATGAAGAAGGTGACGAAGCTCGTCACGACGAGCACCAGCAGGCCGCCGATTGAGCGGCGAATGACATATCTGATCATCGCGTTTGCGTGTCGGTGGCCGACCCGGAAACGCCCGGGCCGGCCACCGACACTGCCACCTCTCTAGTCAGTCGAACCTAGCTCGCCTGAATCGCGAACAGACGTTACTTGCCGTCGCTGACGCCGACGTTGACGGCGTCGTAGTACGAACCGAGTGCGAAGTTGTTACGCACGTTGGTCAACCGGGGGTTGCGGTAGTAGAGCGTCTTGTCGTAGATGAACGGCAGGTCGACCGCGAGCTCCATGACGCGGGCGTCGAGCTTCTTGAACAGATCGTCGTGCCGGCCGGTGGTCTTGGAAGCCTCAGCCAGCAGGTCATCGATCATCTTGTCCTTGATCACGGTGTAGTTACCGCCACCGGGAGGCGCGTAGCTGGCCACGATCGAGGTCCAGAAACCGCCACCGGTCGGGTAGTCAGCGCCCCAGCCGGCCTGGGCGATACCGATGCCCACGCTCTTGACCGTCTCGGGCTTGCCGATGTAGCCACCGTAGTAACCGGACTGCGCGTGCACAGCGCCGGTGATCTTGATCCCGACCCGAGCCAGCGCCGACTGCGCCGCGGCGAAGACCGCCGGGCCCTTGCCCGCGTTCACGTAGGCCATCTTGGTGGCGAAGCCGTTGGGCTTGCCGCAAGCCTGCAGCTCCTCCTTGGCCTTGGCCAGGTCACCGGTGTTGTCCGGACCGCTGGGGTACGGGTCAGCCTTCGGGTCGTGACCGGGAACGGTCGGCTGCGCCATCGTGTGAGCGATGTCGCCACCGTATGTGCCACCACGGGCCCGCTGCAGGTCCACCTTGTTCATCGCGTAGAAGATCGCGCGACGGCAGTGGACGTCCGGGATGGTGGACGGGAAGACCGAGAAGTACCGGACGTAGGAGGACACCGGGTTGTCGGCGTTCTTCTTCAGCTCCGGGTTGTTGATGATGTTGGTCTGGAACGCGGTCTGCACGCCGCCGTCAGCCTGGAAGTCGGCGGTGCCGGCCTGCAGCTGCTTGTCGTTGTCATCGGCGTTGGTGCTGATGTTCAACGTGATCTTGTCGACCAGCGGCTTGCGGATCTTGTCGGTCGACTGGTCGTACTGGTCGTTGCGGACCCAGACGATCTTCTGCTCCGGGGTGTAGCTCTGGAACTTGTACGGGCCGTTGGACATCGGGTGCAGCGTGTACTTAGACCCGCTGTTGGCGCCGTTCTCGGTCAGCGGCACCGGGGCCGACGCCGGGAGGCTCATCAGGAAGTCGAAGTCCGGGGTCGACGTCTGCAGCTTGAACTTGATGGTGGTGTCGTCCGGGGTGGTGATGCTGTCCAGGCCCTTGCCCTTGTCCTTGTACGGGCCGGCGAACGGTGGGTTGCCCTCGGCGTCGCACTTGGCCAGCAGGCACAGGTAGTACGAAGAGGGGCCGTTGCTGAACAGGTCGGTGGCGAATACCCGCTCCAGGCCGTACTTGACCTGCTTGCTGGTGACGGTCGAGCCGTCCTCCCACTTCACACCGGTCTTCAGCTTGTAGGTCCACTCGGTGAAGTCGGCGTTGTGCTCCCCGAGCCCCTGGGCCAGGTCGGGCTCGATCTTGACGTTGTTGGCGCCCGGGGTCGAGGAGTAGCCGACCAGCGTGCGGGTGAACAGCCGCTGCATGTTCCAGCACCAGCCGTAGTAGGTGTTAGCGGGATCCCACGCGTCACAGTCACCGGTGGCGACCAGGTTCAGGCTGCCGCCCTTCTTGTCGGACTTGTTGACGAAGCCGATGGTCGCTGCGTTGAAGGCAGCCTGCAGCGACTGGTCGCTGCCCTGCGCGTTGCTGGAGCCGGGCTTGGGAGAGGTGCTGCTTCCACCACCACCGCCCTCACTGCCCCCACATGCGGTCATCACCATGGTCGCGGCGGCGGTCAACCCGACCGCCATCGCGACCTTACTGTTTCGTTGCATTGGTTCTTCACCCTCCTAGGCGATCGGAACTACCGCCGGCCAGATCGGCCGGCCCGGCTGATGCCGGTTTTGAAACCCCTCGCACGCGAGGGCGACTCAGAGTTGACGCGCACGCGTCAACGGGTTGACTTCGGGTCCAGCGCGTCGCGCAAGCCGTCGCCGAAGAGATTGAAGGACAGCACGGTGAGGAACAGGATGAGCCCGGGCCACATCAGGAACATCGGATCGTTCTGGAAGAAGTTGCCCGCGACGGACAGCATCTGGCCCCACGACGCGGTCGGCGGCTGCACACCGACCCCCAGGAAGGACAGGCCGGCCTCGCCCAGGATGTAGCTGGGGATGGTCAGCGTCACCCACACCAGAACCGGTCCCATCAGGTTCGGCAGGATCTCCCGGGTGATGATCCGCCAGTCGCTGGCGCCCAGGCTGCGGGCGGCGTCGACGAACTCCTTCTCACGCAGCGAGAGCACCTGGCCGCGCACGATGCGGGCGAGATAGGCGAAGCCGAAGAAGCCCAGCACGAAGATGACCACCGCGAAGTTCAGCGTCTGGCCCGACATTCCCAGGAACGATGGCGACTGGTTGAAGATGGCCAGCAGGGCGATGGCGAACAGCAGGACGGGGAAGGCCAGCAGGACGTCCAGGATCCGCGCCACCACGGCGTCGATGGTTCCCCGGTAGTACCCGGAGACGATGCCGATGGTCAGGCCGAGGGTCAGCGACAGCGCCATCGCCGATACCGAGATCATCAGCGAGGTGCGCGAACCGGCGATCAGCCGGGCCAGGATGTCCTGCCCGTCGACCGGCTGGACGCCCAGCCAATGTTCGCTGGACATGCCGCTCAAGCGGCCCACGGGCATGGTGGTGTCGATGTCGGTGAGATGGGTGTTGCGATCACTGGGCTGGTGGCCCAACAGATTGTTGATCAGCGAGGCGAAGACCGCCACCAGCGTCATGAAGATGATGCCCGCTCCGCCGGCCATTGCGATCTTGTCGTGCTTGAGCCGCCGCCAGGCGATCTGGCGCAGCGAGCGGCCCTGGATCGCTTGCTCGTCCTGCGGGGTCGCGAGATCGGGAGCAGCGACGTCCAGATCACTTGGTTGAGACATCGACATCGAGCAGCAGGCCTCCTTCGGTTCCGCGGACCTGCGATAGCAAGTCTCGCCAGCGGCGAACGTTAGGCGTTCTGGGTAACGCCAGGGCAACAAGTGCGGCCCGTCGGACAGATCGTGACCGAAGGGTAACCAGCGGTTTGGGACCTTAGCCGACCCCACAGGCCAACGGTCCCCGAAGGCGGGGATCTGCACGAATCGTTATTGCAGACCCCCGCCGTTCGGGGCAACTCGCACTGGGCCGAAGCCTGGTGCGTGCGAATCGACTACCGTTTGAGCTCTTTACTTAATACGAATCTTACGAGCAGTGCTACTTCTTGAAACCGATGCTCTCGTACACCACATCGGCGAAGCCGAAGGATCCGAAGTTCACCATGTTGGACTTGGTGGCCACCAGGTCCGGACGCTGGTAGAGCGGCACCGAGTGGCCGACCTCCCACACCTTCTGGTCGATCTGGTAGGTCAGCTCGGTGGCCTTGTTCGGGTCGAGCTCGGAGACCGCCTGCTTGTACAGCGCGTCGATCTCGGGCGAGCCGATCTTGGCGTAGTTCTGGCCACCGGTGGAGGTGTAGATCGACTGAGCCGAGGACACCGGGAACGGCGTGCCGATCCAGCTGAAGATCGTCAGGTCGAACTTGCCGACCAGCACGTAGTCGGAGAAGAACGGGTCCGACGGCACCGACTTGATGGTGACCTTGATGCCGGCGTCCTTCAGCGCCTTCTGCTGCAGGGCGGACTCGTCGGCCGAGGTCTTGACCCCGTTCGGGATGACGAAGTTCAGGTTCAGCGGCTTGCCGGCCTTGGCGTAGATGCCGTCGGAGCCCTTCGTGTAGCCGGCCGACTCGAGCAGGCTGCCGGCCTTGGCCACGTCCCGCTTGCAGAAGTCACCGCAGGTGGACTTGTACTGGCTCTGGTTGTTCATCCAGATGTGGCTGTCCAGCACGGTGGCCGGCCAGTCGAGCGGGCTCAGCATGGTCTTGGCGTCGCCGGCCCGGTCGATCGCCAGCGAGACCGCCTGGCGCACCTTCACGTCAGCCAGCGGGCCGCTGCTGCCGATGTCGATGTGCCGCCAGTTGGGGCCACCGGCCTTGTGGATCGACACACCCGGGGTTGCCTTGACGGTGGCGTAGGTCGCCACGCTGGAGCCGATCTCGACGAAGTCGATCTGGTCGGACTGCAGCGCCTTGGCCTGCGCGGCCTGGTCCAGGACGATGAACTGGATCTTGTCCAGCTTCGGCGCCTTGCCCCACCACTTGTCGTTGTGCACGACGGTGATCGTCTTGGCGGTCTTGTCCAGGGTGCTGATCTTGAACGGGCCACCCGAGACGGTCGGGCCGTTGACCCAGGCGGTGTTGTAGGCGGCCGGGCTGTCGTTGAGGCTGGCCGGGGTCAGCGGGCTGAACAGCGCCTTCCAGTCCGGGTACGGGGCCTTGAAGACCACCTTGACGTCCTGGTCGGTGGCGCCCTTCTCGACGCTCTGGATCTGCTCGTAGCCGTTGGTGGAGGCGACCTTGTAGGCCTTGTTGCTGCCGTTGTGCGCCTTCCACAGGCCAGCGAAGTCCTTGTAGGTGATGGGCGTGCCATCACTCCACACGGCCTTGGGGTTGATGTGGTACTCCAGCGTCTGCGGGCTGGTCGAGGTCTGCTCGGCCTTGTCCACGACATCGCTGTTGAGCGTCGGCTTGCTGCCGGCGTCGAAGTGCCACACGATCGGCAGGGTGGAGGTGATCAACCGGCTGGTGTTGAACTCGTTGCCGTCGATCTGGTTGAGGTTGAAGTTCGCCGGGTAGCTGTCGATGGGCCAGCGCAGCGTGCCACCAGCGGGCACCTGGTCGTAGTCCACCGCGTTGATGTCGTTCAGGGTGGACTTCGCTTGGGCCTTCTTGTCCGATGTCTTGTCGCCGCTGCTGCCGCCCGAATCCTTCGAGCCGCCACAGGCCGTTAGAGCCAGGGACGCCGCGACCACTGTCGCGAGCCCTACCTTGCCTAACACCCTCACACTTCCTCCTCAGGAGTATTCAAACTTGCTGCACGGGGGTTTGCAGAGCAGCAAAAAAACGTCGCGTTGACAGCTACTTGCTACGCACTCAAACCGCTCGCGGCTAGAGTCGTTGCCGAATCGGTACCGATCGGATAGGAAACCGAACCCTTAAAATTGCTGCTGACACCGTTCAGTGGTGTCACACAACCTCGCGCACCTTGGCGAAATGGCAGGCTGCCCGATGGTCGCTGCCGAGCTCGTAGAGCCCGGGATCGACGCCCTTGCAGGTGGCCCGTTCCTCGGCGCTGAGCTGCTCGGCGAAGACGAAGCAACGGCTGGAGAACCGGCAGCCGCTGGGCACGTCGGCCGGGCTCGGCAGGTCCCCCGACAGCAGGATCCGGGTCCGGCTGCGTTCCTTGACGGGGTCGGGCAACGGGATCGCCGACAGCAGCGCCTGGGTGTAGGGATGGGAGGGCGCGGAGAAGATCTCGCGGGTGGTGCCGATCTCGACGATCCGGCCCAGGTACATCACCGCCACCCGGTCGGCGATGTGCCGTACCACCGACAGGTCGTGGGCCACGAACAGGTAGCTGAGCCCCATCTTGATCTTGAGCGCGTCCAGCAGGTTGATCACGCCGGCCTGGATCGAGACGTCCAGCGCCGAGACCGGCTCGTCCAGCACGATCACCTTGGGGTCCAGGGCCAGCGCCCGGGCG
Source organism: Jatrophihabitans sp. (assembly GCF_036388195.1). Taxonomy (GTDB): domain Bacteria; phylum Actinomycetota; class Actinomycetes; order Mycobacteriales; family Jatrophihabitantaceae; genus Jatrophihabitans_A. The sequence continues at coordinate 8,203 of NZ_DASVSG010000076.1, forward strand.
ATCCCGATCCGCTGCCGCTGGCCGCCGGAGAACTCGGCCGGGTACCGGCTGGCATGTTCGGGAGCCAGCCCCACCATCTCCAGCAGCTCCGCCGTCCGGGCCTTGATCCGGTCGTCCGGGATCTTCTGCACCCACATCGGCTCGGCGAGGATGTCGCCGATCGGCATCCGGGGGTCCAGCGAGGCCATCGGGTCCTGGAAGACGATCGACAGATCCGCCCGCATCTTGCGGCGGTCGGCGCCCTTGAGGTTGTCGGTCTCCTTGCCCAACACCACGATCTTGCCCCGCTGCGGCTTGAGCAGGTTCATGATCTCCATGATCGTGGTGGTCTTGCCGCAGCCGGATTCGCCGACCAGACCCAGCGTCTCGCCCTGCCGGATGTCCAGGCTCACCCCGTCCACCGCTCGCACACTGCCGACCGTGCGGCGGATCACCGCGCCCTTGCGGATCGGGAAGGCCCGGTGCAGGTCGTCGAGGGTCAGCACCACCTGCCGGTCCTCCCGCGGCGTGAGCAGGACGCCGTCCGGGGCCGGCAGCTCGGGCCGGACGAACACGTCGGCAGCGCTCCACTGGCGCTGCGCGATCTCCAGGCTGCGGTGGCAGGCGGCGTGGTGCGCCGGCCGGTCGGTCGGGTCCAGCGGCGGCTCGGTGGTGCGGCAGACCTCCACCGCGATCGGGCAGCGCGTCCGGAACGGGCATCCGGAGGGCAGGTTGACCAGCGACGGCGGGGTGCCCTCGATCGGGATCAGCGGCTCCTTCTCCTCCACGTCCATCCGCGGTATCGAGCCCAGCAGGCCCATCGTGTACGGCATCCGCGGGTGGTAGAAGATGTCGTCCACGGACGCCAGCTCCACCGCCTTGCCGGCGTACATGACCATCACCCGGTCGGCGAAGCCCGCCACCACCCCGAGGTCGTGGGTGATCAGCACGGTGGCGGCGTTGGTGACCTCCTTGGCCTTCTGCAGCACGTCGAGCACCTGCGCCTGGATGGTGACGTCCAGGGCGGTGGTGGGCTCATCGGCGATGATCAGGTCCGGGTCGTTGGCGATCGCCATCGCGATCATCGCGCGCTGGCGCATGCCACCGGAGAACTCGTGCGGGAACGAGCTGGCCCGCAACCGCGCGTTCGGGATGCCGACCAGATCCAGCAGCTCCACCGCACGCTCGTTCGCCTTGGCATTGGAGACGTCCTGGTGGATCCGCACCGCCTCGGCGATCTGGTCGCCGATGGTGTACACCGGCGTCAGCGCCGACAGCGGGTCCTGGAACACCATGGATATGCCGGACCCGCGGATCTTGGAGAGCTTGCGGTCGTTGAGGCCGAGCAGCTCGGTGCCCTTGAACCTGATGGAGCCGGTGATGACCGCGCTGGAGGGCAGCAGGCCCATCACCGCCAGCGAGCTGACCGACTTGCCGGAGCCGGACTCACCGACGATGGCCAGCGTCTCCCCCGGCTGGACCGAGTAGGACACGCCGCGGACGGCCCGCACCGGGCCGGACTCGCTGCCGAAGCTGACGGTGAGGTCCGAGACCTCGAGAAGGGGGGTCTTGCTGAGGGTCACAGTCTGCTCGATCCTGAGGAGGGGTCGATCGCGTCCCGCAGGGCGTCACCGATCACGCTCACGCACAGCACGGTGAGCACCAGCAGACCGGCGCCGAACATGAACACATGCGGATAGGTCGTCGCCAGTGGCTGGGCGTCGCTGAGCACGGTGCCCAGCGAGACGTCCGGGGGCTGGACGCCGAAGCCGAAGAAGCTGAGCCCGGTCTCGGCCAGGATGATGCCGCCGACGTTGATGGTGACGTCGACGATCAGCAGCGAGGCCATGTTGGGCAGCAGGTGCCGCTTGATGATGGTCATCGACGGCACACCCATGAACTTGGCGGCGTGCACGTAGTCGCGCTCCCGCAGGCTCATCGCCATCCCCCGGACCACCCGGCCGGTGACCATCCACCCGAACAGCGACAGCAGCACCACCAGCCACAGCCAGGTCTTGCCGGCCAGCACCGGGCTCAGGATCGCCAGGATCAGGAACCCGGGCAGCACCAGCAGCAGGTCGATGACCCAGACCACCCCGGTATCGACGAACTTGCCGAAGTAACCGGCCAGCGAGCCGGCCAGGGCCGCGATGGTGGTGGTGACCAGGGCTGCCACCAGGCCGATCACCAGGGACTTCTGCAGGCCCTTCAAGGTCCGGGCGTAGACGTCCCGGCCGACCTCGTCCACCCCCATGAAGTGGCTGCCGTCAGGACCGCTGAGGATGGTGGCCTGGTCGAACTCGTCGAACTTCCACTGGGTCAGGTACGGCCCGAGGTAGGCCAGCAGGAAGATCAGCACCAGCACCACCAGCGCCGCCAGCCCGGACTTCTGCCGGAGGAACCGCCGCAGGATCAGCCGGCCGCGGGTGATCGGCTGGCCGGCGGCGACCCGCTGGTCGGTGGCATCGGGCTCGGCCACCGCCGGCGAGGCGACCTCGAAGATCTCCTGAGGTGACATCGACATGGGACACGCTCCTACTTCGACCGGACGCGCGGATCGAGGGCCGCGTACAGGATGTCGGACAGCAAGCCGGAGAACAGCACCAGCACCGCCGTGAAACAGGCCACCGCGGCTACCGCGTTGACGTCGTGGGACTGCACCGAGTTGATCAGGTACTCCCCCATACCGTGCCAGCCGAAGAGCTTCTCGGTGAAGGTGGCGCCGGTGAGCAGCAGCCCGAAGGAGTACGCGAAGAAGGTCACGATCGGGATCAGCGCGGTGCGCACACCGTGCTTGAACAGCGCCTGCTGCCGGGTGAGGCCCTTGGCACGCGCGGTCCGCAGGAAGTCGCTGCCCAGCACATCGAGCATCGCGCTGCGCTGGTACCGGCTGAAGAAGGAGATGCCGAATCCCGCCAGCACCATCGTCGGCATGATCAGCCGTTTCGCCCGGTCGGTCCAGAAGGCAATGCCGTCCAGGTTGGAGTTGTACTCACCGGTGGCCGGGATCAGCGGACCGCCCTTGTGATAGATCCAGACGAAGATGGTCTGGACCACGACGATCACCACGACCGTGGGCGAGGCCAGCAGGACGTAGGAGGCCACGGTCGAGCCGACGTCCACCGGTTTTCGTTGCCGGACGGCGCCGAGCACACCGACCAGCACGCCGCCGACCGCTCCGAAGATGGTGCCCAGCAGCAGCAGTCGCAGGCTCACCCCGGCGCGGCGCTTGATCTCGTTCGACACCAGGTCCTCGCCGACGATCTGCTTGCCGAAGTCGCCCTGCACCACGCCGCTGATCCAGTTGCGGTAGCGGGTGAGCACCGGGGTCGAGGGGTCGGCATTGCGCTCCTGCAAGGTGGCGTGCAGGGAGGCTTCGGAGATCGGCGGGTTGCGGCCCTCGTAGCGGGCCCGCGGGTCAAGGGTCAACGAACCGAGGATGTAGGCCAGGCTGGTCGCAATGAACACCAGGACCAGGTAGTTCACGAACCGGCGAGCGATGAACTTGAGCATCTGTCCGTCCCTGAGCGGGTATCAGTTGTTCCTGCGGCGGGGCAGCGTGGCGTTCGGCCGTGCTTTTCGAGCGCCGCCGACTGTAGTCGACATCTGTAACCGTCCTGTCACGTCGGTAACGTATTTCCGATTTGTCGCAACCCAGTCCAGCTGGGCGAGCTCCGTCGCTTCGGCCCAGCGGATCTGACGATGCTCCAGCGCCGCGGGGTCCGCAGACCCGGGCGCCAGGCTCGCCTGGAACAGGATGAACAGCGCCCCGTCGTCCAGCGACTGACGCCCGATCTCCTGATCGATCATGACCTGGCAGCCTAACTCTTCGCTGCACTCGCGGACCAAGGCTGCCCGCGCGGTCTCCCCCCGCTCGACCTTGCCGCCGGGGAACTCCCACTGACCGGCCAGGGCGGGCGGGTGCGCGCGCTGCGCGATCAGCAGCCGGTCGCCGTCGATCAGGGCTGCTGCCACCACGGTCCGCCGGTGGGCCTGCCTCTCGATATCGCGCAGGGTGTGCTCCAGTCCGGCCAGGACGCTGGAGCGCCGCCGGCGGTCCCACCAGGGCAGCCGGATCTCCAGGGTGAGCAGGGTGCCCGCCGACAGTTCGGCGATGGAGGCGCTGACCCGGTCCGGCAACGCAGCCGCCAGCCGCCGCACGTCCCCGGCGTCGGCGTCGATGAGCTCGGCCACCCGCAGGACCCGCCCGCCGGCCGGCGGCTGGCGTCGGGTCACCGGGCGCGGGTCATCGGCGGTCGGCCAGGAACGGGAAGCGCTCGCGAACCTGGCGTACCTGCCCGGGATCCACCTCGGCTATCAGGACGGTCTCCACGTGGCTGGCCTCGGCCAGCGTCTGGCCCATCGGGTCGATGATCGCCGAGTCGCCGCGGTAGCTGAGCCGGTCGGCCTCACCTACCCGGTTGCAGCCGAGCACGTAGGCCTGGTTCTCGATGGCCCGGGCCCGCAGCAGCGTGCGCCAGTGTTCGTAGCGCGGTTGCGGCCAGTTGGCCACCACGACGTAGAGATCGGTGTCGTCGGCCAGCGCCCAGACCTCGTCGGCGAAGCGCAGGTCGTAGCAGATGAAGACGCTGACCCGCAGACCGGCGACGTCGACGGTCAGGAAGTCCTTGCCGGCCCGGTAGTGCTCGTGCTCTCCGGCATAACTGAACGGGTGGATCTTGTCGTATCGCTCCAGCTGGCCGGACGGCCCGGCCAGGACAGCGACGTTGGCGGCCAGCGGATCGCCGTCCGGCCCGCTCCACTGGGCGATCGAGCCGATCACCCAGACGCCGTGCCGCTCGGCCTGCTCGATGAGGAAGCGCTCGTTCGGGCCGCCGGGCGTTTCGGCGATCTGCTCCTGCCGCATCGAGAAGCCGGTGGCATACATCTCCGACAGCACGATCAATTTGGCTCCGCCAGCTGCGGCCTGTGCTACCAGCGGCTCGAGCCGGGCCTGGGTGGCCGGGCCGTCTTCCCAGACGATGTCATGTTGGATCGCAGCAACCTTCATCGGACCATCATCCCTGATCCGGCCCGGCTTGCCGAGACCCATCCGGCAGATCGGCCGGTCGGCTCCACCCCCATCCCTGGGGAGGGATGCGCGCTCATCCCTGGGAGCGTTGCGCGCTCATCCCTGGGAGCGTTGCGAGAACCCCGGGCGCGACTCCACGGTGTTCCCGTCCCGCCATCCGCGCATCCGGGGCGGCAGCGCCGAGGTGAGCCGGGCGGCTGCGCGGCCGAGCCACGCCAGCAGGCGGCCCACCCGGGCGGCCGCCGCGCGGACTCGCGGCCGGGCCAGCACGTCGGCGATCGCGTCGAGCACCGGACGCACCCTGGCGGGCACCCGCCGTGACCAGCCCGCCGGCATCCTCCAGCGGCGCCGTCCCTGCTCGGTCGCGATCCAGCGCCGGATCGGCTGCGAGTCCATCGCGCGGTCGGCGGGCAGCTCGGTTTCGGCTCCGGGCAGATTCGGCTGAAGGCGGGCCTCCCACTCCGGTTCCACATCCTGCCGGGACGCAGCCCACCCCCGCTCAGGTCGGCCGGCCAGGTCGCTGCCGCGGCCGCCCGGCCCGGGCCCGGTCGCCAGCAGGACGGCCGGCGCGGCCAGGGCGCCGGCCAGCTCCGGCAGCAGCTTCGGGTCCTGGGCCAGGATCCTCCGGTGGGTGTCGACCAACTCCACCGAAGGCTCCAGGCCGAGCTCGTCGGCCAGCAGGGCCCGCGCTCGCTGGTAGGCCGACAGGGCTTCGGCCTGGCGCCCGGAGCGGTACAGGGCGGTCAGGTACTGCACCCACAACCGCTCCCGCAACGGATGAGCCGTGACCAAGCCGTCCAGTTCGGCAACCAGATCAGGCCCGAGCCCGATATTCAGTTCTGACTGCAACCGGTTTTCCACGGCGCTCAGCCGCAACTCCTCCAACCGGCTGGCCTCGGCGCGAAGCACCGGAACATCGGCAAACTCCGCGTACGCGTCACCACGCCACAATCGCAACGCATTGCGCAGGTGAGAGCGAGCAGTCTGCGGATCATTTCGGGTCAATGCTCGCCGCCCCGCGAGCGCCAATTGCTCGAACAGCGACGCATCGACCGACATCGGATCGGCGCGCAACAGGTATCCCGGTGGCGTGGTCACAATAAGCGGGCCGGCTGCTGTCCGGCCGGCCAGCGGCGCCAGCGCCAGGCGCAGCCGCGACATGTAGGTCCGGGCCGTTCGCTCAGCCGACGGCGGGGCATCGCTGGACCACAGGCTCGCAACCAGTGTCGACAGGCTCATCACGTGGCCCGGCCGAACCAGGAGCAGCGCCAGCAGGGCCCGTATCTGCGGGCCTCCTACGTGCACCAGGCCATCGCTGGCCCGAACCTCCAACGGTCCCAGCACACCAAAGGTCACATCGGAGCCGCTCGCGCGGAAGTCGAAATCATCCCAAGAATCTTTAATCTGCATGTTTCTCCCGCCGGGCACGACCCGGGTCCGTACGGGGCGTCCGGCAGACCGGGCACCCCCAAAGGCGTGCCCGTCTGGCGGAATCCACGATCGATTTGCTCCGGCATCACGTCGATACCACGCACGGTAGATCGACGGGCAGGCAGCGTTGTTGCACCTTAACTTAGAAACACGCGATTTAAACCGAGTCACCCTACATATACAGCTGCTTCGGGCGTTGTCGAGTAATTGTTGCTGAAAAACCAGCCAATACCTCCACTGCGAGGCGCATTCGGCCGCACTGTCGATGGATTGTCGACGGAATGTCGACAGATTGCATCCAGGGATTGGCACGGTCTGAGCGGTCGGTGACTGCACAGGTGTCCAGCCGACTGCACAGAACCGAAAGTCCGCACTGACCCCATAGACCTCCGCGGTCGCGCCTGCCCATCTGCAGGACGACCGCATCGATCGCTGTCGCGAACAGGAAGGACGGCGCCATGACGGCCAGCGCCCTTGTCACCTCCGCCCCCCGCAGGCAGGTAACCGGCGCCGCACCGGCCGTCGTGGGGCACTCACTGGAGACCCTGCTGCAGCGAGCCTGCGCCCACGATGAAGACCCGGCCGCCTGGAACGAGCTGAGCAGGCGCTACGGAAGGTTGCTTCTATACACCGCCCGCAAGGTCGGCCTCAATGACAGTGACGCTGCCGAGGTCGTGCAACAGACCTGGATCAGGCTGTGGGAACGCGGCCACCAGATCCGCGACCCCGAAAGCTTGCCGGCCTGGCTGACCGCCACGGCCCGGCGGGAGAGCCTGCGGGTGGCGATCAGCGGAAAGCGGTACCTGTTGTGCGCTGATCCGGCTACCGAGCACGGCGAGCGGTTCCCGACGGCCGCGACGGATGTGTACCCGGTGGACGGCGACTACGAGCCGGTGCTGGAGGAGGCCCTGACCCGGCTGCCACCGCTCCAGCAGCGGCTCATCCGGTTGCTGATGTCAGACACCTGCCCGAGCTACGGCGAGGTGGCCGCGGCGCTGGGCTTGCCGGTCGGCAGCATCGGCCCGATGCGGATGCGCGCGCTGCGGACGCTGCGGGATACGCCCGAACTCGCAGCATGCGCTTGGTTGTATCAGCGCTGACTGTCCGGTCGCTCTAATCCGTTGTGATCATGAGCAATCCGCCTGACTTCCACTTATTTCCCCCCACCAGTCCAGCCAGTCGAAGGGGCGCCGCATGGCAGTAATCGAGGCGGATCCGGCCGAGGTCGCACAGCTGCGCGAGCACGCTCTGCGGGGCCTTCAGACTGCCCTGCCGGCGGCGAACCTGGCAGCTGCGGCCCGCTGCAGCGCCCGGCTCCGGGCCGCGCTGCCACATCAGGATCAGCTGGAGCGCAACCTGGTCATGGTGGCCTACGGCGGCGGCAAGGACAGCTCGTACACGCTGGCATTCGTCCGGACCATGCAGCTTCTGCTGCTGCAGGCCCATGGGTCGACCTTCCGGATGCGGGTGGCCACCAATCGCCATGCCGGAATGCCCCGAGCGGTAATGGAGAATATCGATCGCGGATACCGGGCGCTCGGGTTGCCCGGCGATCCGGATTGTGAGCTGCTGCTGATCGACGGCGCCGAGGTCAGCATCTTCGACGTGGATTCGCCGCAGCGCGAGTCGGTCGTCACCCGCAACCGGCTCGACATCCTGATGACCGGGCACCGCACCTTCGCCGACGGCCGGCCCACCTTCTGCAACGCCTGCAACCTCAGCGTCGTCAACGCCTTCGGGGTGGCCGCCTCCTACGGCGACGGCGCCGATCTGATCATCACCGGCGACTCCCAGCAGGAGCAGCGCCAGTACACCCTGTGGGTCGGCCGGCTGGCCCGCCGCCTGAATCCCGACCGGGCGGCCACCGGCACCGGCTTGGGCCGGTTGCTCTCCACGGTGGACGGCATCGCGCAGGAGTACTTCGCCGACATCCACGGCCCCCAGGCCGTCGACGCGATCGCCGAGCGGCGGGTCAGTTCTGACGTGCCCGAGCGGCTGAGATTCTTCTCCATCTACGACGACACCGAATATGCCTCCGGCGACCACATGGAGCTGCTGACCGGCTTCCTCGGTTTCCAGTTCCATGACATCGCGTTCAGCTTCACCGAGTCCGACTGCGGCAATCCGGCGTTGATGGCGCACCTGCGGGGTCTGAAGTGCGAGCGGGTGTACCAGCGCTCCTACGCCGAGGGCATGCAGGAGTACGTCGACTTCGCGCTCGGGCTGATGCGGAGCAAGGACTTCCCGCCCCAGCTCGTCGAGCTGATGCGCACTCGCTACGCCGGCCCGGACGCGACGAACCAGATGCGCCGCTCCGCTGAGGACTATGCGCACGAGACCTTCGCCCTGACCGAGGAGCAGCTCGTGTGCATGGTGTATTCGCCCTTCGCAGAGAAGGGCGCCGGGCTCTCGCGGTTCCTGAACCAGGAGCACCCCGGGCTGGCCGATCAGGTCGATGCCATCTCCGCCCTGCTGGCCGGTGAGTCCTCCGACGACGAGCAGCCGCTGGCCGGGGAGCTTTGCCGGATCAGCGGTCTCTCGCTCTCGCAGCTGCGGGTGCTCTACCGCAGCTCGCTTCGGGGTTCCGGCAGCGCAACGGACGCCATCGACGCCGTGCTGGTCGGCGATCCGCACAAGGCGCTGATCACGACCCGGTTCAGCAAGCAGGGCCCAGCAGCCCTCGAACAGATCTCCGGGCGTTAGCCATGGGCCCGACGCGGTGGGACGACTGGGCCGCCGACGAGCGGGCGGAAGGGAGACCGAAGGTGAAGCTGCTCGCGCTGGAAGCCGTCCAGAATGCCACGTACTACCAGTCCCGCTACCGTCAGATCCAGGACTTCGGGTGCGACCTGTTCGTCCTGAACGGACTGGGAGAACCGGACTACTGGCCGCCCGAGCGCTACCGGATCGTGGGCTCCAAGCACGTCGATGCCATCATCGCCGCCGCGCGGGCCTGGCATGCCGAGGAGCACTTCGACGGCGTGCTGACCTTCTCCGAATCCGCGGTCGTGACGGTTGCCGCGGTCGCCGAGGCAACCGGCCTGCCCGGCATCGGGGTCGAGGCCGCCCGCACCAGCCGCAACAAGCTGTTGATGCGCCAAGCGCACGAGCGCGCAGGGGTGCCCCGGCCGCGGTACCGGTTCGCCCCCGACGTCACGGTGGCGCTCGAGGCGGCCGAGGAGTTCGGGTATCCGGTGATCCTCAAGCCAACCCTGGGCGCCGCGAGCAACTTCGTCTTCCGGGTGGATGGCCCGGAGGCGCTGGCCGAGCGCTTCGCCCAGGCGACCGAGGGCATCGCCCGAATGCCGTGGTACCGGATGGAGCCCGAGGGCTTGGACCTCGGGCCGCACGGCCTGATGGTGGAGTCCTTCCTGGAGGGGCCGGAGTTCCTCACCGAGGCGCTGGCCTGGGATGGCGAGGTCTATCTGGGCTCGGTCGTCGACCGGATCACGGTCGAGGGCGACACCTTCGATGACGACGTGCACCACGCGCCGACGTCGCTTGATGCCGACCAGCTCGCAGCCGTCCACCGCGTCATCACGGCGGCCGCCCGCGCCCAGGGAATCCGTCGCAGCGTCATGCATGCCGAGGTGCGCTTCCACCGGGGAACGCCGCACCTGCTGGAGATCGCGGTCCGGCCGGGAGGCGGCGGCCTGGACTACTTCGCCAGGATCAGCGCCGGCTACTCCCCGATCGAGGTCCTGATCGACGTGGCCCGTGGGGTACGCCCGAACGTGAGCCACTACCGGCCCACCGGCGTGCACACCGCCGGCACCTGCCTCATCAGCGCTCCCGGCCGGATCGAGGAGATCACCGTGCCCGACACGGTCACCCACTCCGACCGGGTCTTCTTCTTCAAGATCACGGCAAAGCCCGGTGACGTGATCCGCAGACCACCGGAGGGCAACAACATTCTCGGCTTCCTGTGCACCACCGGGGAGTCCTTCGACGACGCCATCCAGGCGGCGCGCGAACTGGCAGAACAGATCGACGTACGGGTATCCGACCGGGCAGGCGAGCTCGTCGCGGCTACTGATCACACCAACAGCGAGGGGTAGCAATGGAAGTGTCCACGATGGTGGCCAAGGTCGCGCAAGCCGCCGAGGCGGCGGACGGCCCGGCGCCGGTCCGGGGCGGCAGTGTCGCATGGGCCGGCCAGCCCGGATTCCCGCCCGCGACCATCTTTCCGTTCACTCCCCCGGAGCGGATCGGAATCCGGAATCTGTACGAGTTCCAGGCGCTGATGTACCGCCCGCTGTACTGGCTGGGCCGGGACGGCAAGCCGGAGGTCGACCCCGAGCTCAGCCTCGCCGAGCTGCCGGAATGGGGGGCGGACGGGCGGACCGTCACGGTCAGGCTGAAGCCCTGGAAGTGGTCCAACGGCGAGACCGTCTGCGCCGACAACGTCCTGTTCTGGGTGAACATGCTGGTGGTGAAGGGCCCGCGGTACGGCAAGTACGTGCCCGGCCTCTTCCCTGACAATCTCCTCTCCTACGAGAAGATCGCGCAGGACACGGTCCGCTTCGTCTTCGACCGGGAGTACTCGCGGACCTGGCTGCTGATGAACCAGCTCAGCCTCATCACCCCGATGCCCAAGGCCTGGGACCGCACCGCAGACGACGCGCCCGCCAATGCCTCGACCGACGTCGCCGACATCCCGGCCGTGTACGAGTACCTGGTCTCGCAGAACGGCGAGTGGACCTCCGAGGACAACCAGTTCCGCACCGGGTGGCCGAGCAGCCCGGTGTGGAGCGTGGTCAACGGGCCGTGGCGGCTGGCGTCGTTCGAGCCGGACGGCACGGTGAGCTTCGTTCCCAACGAGCACTACTCCGGCCCGAACAAGCCGTACCTGGACGAGTTCCGGCAGGTGCCGGTGCCCTCGGAGGAGGCGCTGTTCACCCAACTGCAGGCCGGCCCGGACGCGCCGGGCGGGATTCAGGTCGGTTTCCTGCCGTTCGGCCTGGACGACAGCCTGCTCGAAGGTGGCGTCAACCCACTGCAGGAGCACTACCGGCTGGTTCCGCAGGATGTGTACTGCGTCCGCTACATGCCGATGAACTTCGCGAACGCCGGGATGGCCGGCCGGATCTTCCGGCAGGCCTACTTCCGCCAGGCGCTGCAGTCGTGCCTGGATCAGGATTCGGCTATCCGGGACATCTTCCACGGCTACGCCCACCGGATCGACGGTCCGGTCCCGCCGCTGCGTGGCGAGCCGGTGCCCGGGGCCGAGCCGAGGATTCCGTGGCCGTTCGACGTCGACCGCGCGCGAAGCCTGCTGGCCGACAACGGCTGGGACGTCAGCACCACACCGGCGACCTGCGTCCGGCCCGGCACGGGTCCCGGCTGCGCCGGCGAGGGCATCGAGTCCGGCGCCCCGTTGTCGTTCGGCCTGCGGTACGTGAAGGGCAAACCAGCCCTGACCCGGTTGATGCAACAGCTGCAGACCGATGCGGCCAAGGCCGGCATCGAGTTGCGCCTGGAGCCCATCTACGGCTCGGTCATGGTGTCCGAGGACCACACCGAGGGCGGGGCCGGTCACGTCAGGTGGGAGCTGAACTCCTGGAACGGGGGGTGGGTGTTCTACGGATACCCCACCGGGGAGTTGCTGTTCAAGACCGGCGCCGGCAGCAACTGGGCCGAATACAGCGATCCGAAGGCCGACGAGCTGATCGAGCGCAGCGTGCTCAGCGATGACCCCAGCGCGCTGGCCGAGTACCACAACTACCTCGCCGAGCAGGTGCCGGCGATCTGGACGCCTGGCTTTCCGCTGCGATTGCTCGAGATTGCCAACAACCTACAGGGGGTGGAGCCGATTAACCCGTACGGGATGATCAATCCGGAGAACTGGTACTACGTCAACGACACCGTGGCAGGCGCCCGATGAGCGCCTCCCGCGTGGCCACCAGCCGGCGGTACCTGATGTGCCCGCCCACCTACTTCGACGTCGTGTACTGCATCAACCCCTGGATGGATCCGAGCAAACCGGTCGACCAGCGGCTGGCGTACCTGCAGTGGCAGCGGATCTACGACGTGTTCGTCGAGCTGGGCCACCAGGTGGAGCTGATCGCGCCGCTGCCCGGGCTGCCCGACATGGTGTACTCCGCCAATGGCGCGACGGTCCTGGACGGCCGCGTCCTGGTCGCGCGGTTCCGGCACGAGGAGCGGGTGGCCGAGGCGCCGGCCTACCTCGACTGGTTCGATGCCCGCCCGTTCGACGTCCGCCAGGCCGACTGTGTCAACGAGGGCCAGGGGGACTTCCTCGCCATCGGCGACCTGCTGCTGGCCGGTCGCGGGTTCCGCAGCGAGCGGGCCTCGCACGCCGAGACCGAGGCCTTCTTCCAGCGTCGGGTGGTCGGGCTGAACCTGGTTCAGGCCGACTTCTATCACCTGGACACCGCGCTGGCGGTGCTGGACGAGCAGACGATCATGTACTACCCCGCCGCCTTCGCGCCGGACAGCCAGCAGGTCCTGCGCGAGCTGTTCCCCGATGCCATCATCGCCAACGCCCAGGACGCTGCGGTGTTCGGACTGAACGCGGTCTCCGACGGACGCCACGTGGTGCTGCCCGCCGGAGCGACCAGCCTGGCCGCGCAGCTGCGCGAGCACGGCTTCGAGCCGATCACCGCGGACGTCTCGGAACTGCTTCGCGGCGGAGGCGGCGTGAAGTGCTGCACCCTGGAACTGGGGCCTGCCAGCAGCGCCCCGGACGGAAAGGTTCCGCGCGGGCATGGCCGCTGAGCCGGCGGGGGTTCTCCAGCCACGGCCGACCGCGCTGCTGCCCCGTCCGGGTTCCGGCGGGCTGTCGATCGTGGTGACCACCGTGGTCTCGGACTCCCACACCTGGAACCTGGTGTTCCTGCAGCTGGCGCTGGAGGAGCTCGGCCACCAGGTGCGCAACCTGGGGCCGTGCGTGCCCGCCGACGAGGTGGTCACCGAGTGCCTGCGTTCGCGTCCGGACCTCCTGGTGGTCAGCACGGTCAACGGCCACGGGATGCGCGACGGCACGCTGCTGATCGGCCAGCTCAGGCAACGCGCGGAACTGGCGGAGCTGCCGGTGGTCATTGGCGGCAAGCTCGGCATCACCGGGCCGGCGGGGCTGGACAACAGCGCCCAGCTCCGCCTGGCCGGCTATGACGCGGTCTACGAGGACGGCGCGGACACCGCGGCGCTGCGCTCGTTGCCGGCGCTGGTGCGGGCCGGGCGACGTCTGTGACCGTCGCTGCCGCGACGCTGTCCTTCGGTGACGTCGTCGCACGGGCCCACCAGGCCGGCCGGCTGGTCGTCCAGCCGCGGATGGGGATGAGCAACCCGCAGACCATGCGCAAGGGGCTGCTGGCCACCCGCAGCGCAGCGGCCACCACGGTCGGCACCATCACCCTGGACAGCTACACCCGGATCGGCGCCAGCGCCGAAGCAGCCGAGGCCGTCGCGCTGGGCATGGAGCTCAACGGCTACCCGTTGGTCGCGCACGACCTGGCCACCACCACCGGGGTGCTGGCGGGCGTGATGAGCCCTGACTTCCCGGTGCAGATCCGGCACGGCTCGCCGTGCCCGGAGCCGATCGTGGCCGCGTTGATGGCCGCCGGCCTGCACGCGACCGAGGGCGGGCCGGTCTCCTACTGCCTTCCCTACAGCCGGATGCCGCTGGTGACCGCGACCGCGAACTGGGCCCGCAGCTGCGATCTGCTGGCCTGCCTGAGCGGCACGGGCGTGGAACCGCACCTGGAGAGCTTCGGCGGCTGCATGCTGGGCCAGCTGTGCCCACCGGGCCTGCTGGTCGCGCTGAGCGTCCTGGAATGCCTGTTCTTCCGCCAGCACGGCGTGCACAGCGTCTCACTCAGCTACGCCCAGCAGACCAATGCCGAGCAGGATCGGGAAGCGGTGCTGGCGCTGCACCGGCTGGCGGCCGAGCTGATGCCCGACGCCGACTCGCACATCGTCCTGTACGCCTACATGGGGGTGTATCCGCGGACCCCCGCCGGCGCCGACGGGCTGCTCGCCGAGGCGGCCCGGCTGGCGGTGCGGACCGGCGCGGCGCGGCTGATCGTCAAGACCGCAGCCGAGGCACACCGGATTCCCTCCATCGCCGAGAACGTGTCCGCCTTGGAAGCGGCGGCGACGGCGGCCGCCGAGGAACGGCTGGCGGAGGCTCCCGGCAAGCCCGGCGACACCGGTATCTACGCCGAGGCGCACGCTCTGGTCGAGGCGGTGCTGAACCTCGATGCCGACATCGGCCAGGCGCTGGTCAAGGCATTCCGGCGCGGGTACCTCGACGTTCCGTATTGCCTGCATCCCGACAACGCCGGCCGGTCCCGCAGCTACCTCGACAGCTCCGGTTGGCTGCACTGGTCACGGATCGGCTCGATGCCGATCGCCGAAACACTCCGTCCACCCGGATCCACCGAACTCACCGCCGCCGGGCTGCTGGCCGCGCTGTCCTTCGTCGAGCGCAAGTTCGACGAAGCCGGCCGGCTGGAGCTCCCAACGTCCCGGGCGCTGTCAGCACCCGGGCCGAACCCAGGAGAACTACGCCGATGACTCAGTTGTCCGCTGTTCCGACCAGAGAGCCCGCGACGCCGGGCAGCACTCGGGAGCACCTGTCCTCGCCGGTGACCTCGGCGGTGCTCACGATCCAGTCCCGGATGCTGGCAGCGACCCGGAGCTTCCTGTCCCAGCACGGTTTCACCGAGGTCCTGCTGCCCATCTTGGGGCCGGTCACCGACCCGGGAGCCCGGGGCGCCAAGCAGGTCGACATCGACTACTACGGCCATCGCTACAAGCTGATGACCAGCGCCATCCTGTACAAGCAGGCCTCACTCACCATGTTCGACAAGATCTACTGCATCGCTCCGAACGTGCGCCTGGAGCCGTTGGACACCACCGTGACCAGCCGGCACCTGGCAGAGTTCCACCAGATCGACGTGGAGATGGCCGGAGCGTCCCGGGATCAGGTCATGCGCCTCGTCGAGGACCTGGTCGGCTATGTCACGACGAAGGTGCTTGCCGACGTGGCCGAGGAGTTCGAGCGGCTCGGGCGCGACATCCAGACGCTGGCACAGCTGTCCGCCGGGCCGTTCGGACGCCGGACCCACACCGATGCCGTGGCCACGCTGCGCGAGCTCGGCCATCCGCAGAATCCCGATGGCGAGATCGACTGGGCCGGCGAGGCGATGCTGTCCCGGCTGGAGAGCAGGCCGTTCTTCGTCACCGACTACCCCAAAGGCTCGCGCGGCTTCTACGACCGGGAGAATCCGCAGCGGCCCGGTTTCCTGCGCAACTTCGACCTGATCGCCGCCGAGGGCTACGGCGAGCTGTGCAGCGGCAGCGAGCGCGAGCACGACTACGCCGCGATCATCGCCCGCATGCGCGAGACCGGGGAGAACCCGGCGAAGTATGCCTGGTACCTGGAGATGGTGCGCGAGGGCATTCCGGCCAGCGCCGGCTTCGGCATCGGCGTCGAGCGGTTGACCCGTTACATCGCAGGCCTGGACGCGGTATGGCAGGCCTGCGCCTACCCGAAGATTCCGGGCGTGGTGGCTCCGTGAGCCACCTGCGTGCCTCGACCTTCCCCGAAGCGGCGGTGCGGGCCCGGGCCCGGACCGGCGCACCGGCGGCATTCGCCGATTCGGAGGAGTACGGGCGCGCGCTGTTCGGTCAGACCCCGGCCGACAACGGACGGCTGACCGACTGGCTGGAGGACCTCCGGCTGGTGCCGCCGGTCTTCGTACCGCACCGGCTGGACAAGCTGATCGAACTGGGCCGTGAACCCACCTTCCGGGACGTGGATCTGAGCACCACGATCGGCGGGTTCCGATCGGCCCTTCCGCTGTACCTGTCCGCGTTCGGCTCGACCAAGGTGGCCAGCGTCGACCTGGGCCTGGCTGCCAGCAGGCAGGCGGGCTGGCTCGGCATTCCGATGGTGGTCGGCGAGAATGTGCTGCGGGTGAACGGTTTCGGCCGCGACGAGGAGGATGCCGAGGGCTCGATGCTGGCCCGCATCCGCGCCTACGCCGACGGCGCGCTGGACGGCTATGGCGGCGTGGTGGTGCAGCAGAGCACCGAGGACGCCGACGCCGAGGTCTGGAACCTGGTCTACAGCGACCCGAACGCCCATCACCTGCTGGAGACCGGCCGGTTGGCCTTCGAGCTCAAGGTGGGCCAGGGCGCCAAGCCCGGGCTCGGCGGCATGACCCTGCTCGACCCGGTGTCAGCCGCCCGGCTGGCCGACTCGTACACCATGGTCCCGGTCGGCGCCGCCAGCGCGGTCGACGGCGCCGCCGGCTACGAGCTCCTCGACGATGGCGGCGGTTCTGCTGCTGACGGCGTCGGCGGCCAGCGGGCCGCCCAGCCGGATCGAACCGTGCTGCGGTGCTGCAGCCCCGGCACGTTCACCGAGGAGATCCTGCGGCAGCAGGTCCGCCTGATGCGCAACAACTTTCCCCGAGCCCGGATCTGGGTGAAGCTGCCACCGTCCCGGGACGTGCGGGCGGCTGCGGTGGTGGCCTGGCAGGCCGGCGCGGACGCGGTGACGGTGGACGGCGCCGAAGGCGGCACCGGCTGGGCGCCGACCGCCTTCCTGGAGCACGTCGGGCTGCCGCTGGGGGAATGCCTGCGCCGGATCGGAGCTCCCGAGGGCTGCCTGCTGGTGTCGGGGCGGATGTGGGAGGGCAGCCGGGTCACCAAGAGCCTGGCGCTCGGAGCCAGCGCCGCCGGCCTCGGCCGGGCAGCGCTGATAGCCGTCGACGCCGACCCGATGTGCGGGCTGGTGAACCTCGTCGAGTGCCTTGCGCTGGAGCTGCGGATGCTGTTCAGCGCGCTCGGCAAGTACTGCGTCGCGGCGCTGTCGGGCGAGGACGTGTGGTCACCGGACGGTGGGTTCGAGCCACGGTGAGCTACGTGATCCTCGACGGCCTGACCTGGATGAGCGGTGACGATCCTCCTGCGGTCCGGCCACCACGGCGTACACGCCGCCAGGGCAGGCCCCGGAGGCGAAGAGGCAGCGAGTCGAAGGAGTGGAACATGACCGGCAACGATGATGGCCTGGTGCTGCTGATCGGCAGCGGATGGCGCCCTTACCGGGAATACCTGTTGCAGGGGTTCACCCGGCACTTGCCGCTCTGGCTCATCGACGAGCGGCCGGCCAGCTGGCAGCGGCCCTACCTCGTCGGCAGCAGCGTGGTCGGCCTGCTCGATCGGCAACGGGTGGTCGCCGACCAGCAGGGCCTGATCGACGCCGCGCTGCAGGTGGCCCAGGACCACAAGGTGGCCGGCGTGCTGACCTATGAGGAACTGCTCGTGACGGCGACCGCGGAGATCGCCCAGCACCTGGGGTTGCGTGGCCTGTCGGTCAGCGGCGCGCAGAATTGCCGGGACAAGTCGCGCAGCCGTGCCGTGCTCACCCAGGCGGGGATCGCCCAGCCGCAGTACGCCCTGGTGCACGGCCTCGACGAGGCGATCGAGGCGGCTGCCCGAATCGGCTACCCGGTGGTGGTCAAGCCACGAGGGATGGGCGCGAGTGTGGGCGTCGCGCAGGCCGACAGCCCGGACAGCCTCAGGGCAGCGTTCGGGGTGGCCGAGCGGGCCCGCCGGGCCGGCCCACCGGTCTACGAGGACGGCGTGCTGATAGAGGAGCTCGTCGACGGCGCCGAGATCAGCATCGACGGCGCGGTGTTCGGCGGGGAGTACCGGCCGTTCTGCCTGGCCCGCAAGCAGCTGGGGGCTCCTCCGTACTTCGAGGAGGTCGGTCATCTGGTCGATGCCGCCGACCCGCTGGCGGCCGATCCGGCGCTGCGCGCCTTGCTCGCCGAGGCACACCGGGTGCTGGGCGTGCACGACGGCGTGACGCACACCGAGGTCCGCCTGACCAGCCGCGGCCCGGTGATCATCGAGGTCAACGCCCGCCTCGGTGGCGACATGATTCCCTATCTGGGCAAGCTCGCCACCGGCATCGACCCGGGATTGCTGGCCGCTCAGATCGCGGCCGGCGCGCCGCCCAGCCTCGAGGCGACCACCCGGCAGTGCGCCGGGATCAGGTTCCTCTATCCCCCGCAGGACTGCCGGGTGCTGGAGGTATCGGTGCCCGATCCCGCCACGGTGGACAGCCTGTTGGAGGCCCGGGCGATCGTGCCGCCCGGCACCGAGCTCCGGCTGCCGCCGAGCACCCACCTGTGCCGACATGCCTATGTACTGGCTCTCGCGCCCACCCGGGCCGAATGCGAGGCGGCGCTCGACCGGGCGGCCGCGCTGGTCCAGCTTCGCTACGAGCCGCTCGATCAGGCCGAGCCGTTCCAGGGCCGGCCGTGGTGATCGCCATCGTCCGCCCCACCCGCACAAGGGAGAACACATGACGCACCAGGACGTCGAACTGCTTGCCATCGGCGCCGGGCCCTCCAACCTCGCCCTCGCGGTGGCGTTGGAGGAGCTGGCACCGGATCTCGCCGAGAACTCCTTGCTCATCGACCGGTCCGAGGCGGTGGTGTGGCAGCAGGGATTGCTCCTGCCGTGGGCGACCAGCCAGATCTCCTTCCTCAAGGACCTGGTGACGCTGCGCAATCCGTGCAGCGAGTTCTCCTTCATCAACTTCCTGCACTCCCAGGGCCGGTTGGACGACTTCATCAACCTGGGCAATGTCTGGCCGTACCGCAGCGAGATCTCCGAATACCTCGCCTGGGTAGCGAAATCGCTCACCAAGGTGCGGGTGGAGCTGGGCTGCGAGTCGGTGGGGCTGGAGCCACGCCGTGACTCCGTCGGCACTCTGGTGGGCTGGTTGTGCCGGCTGGCCGATGGCTCGACGATCTCCAGCCGCTACCTGGTGATCGCGACCGGACGCGACCCGCACATCCCCCCGGCCCTGGTCGGGCTGTCGCCGGAGCGGGTCGTGCACAGCAACCGCTACACCTTCCGGATGGCAGGAGTGGAGCGTGAGCTGCCGCACCGGGTCGCCGTGCTCGGCGGAGCCCAGAGCGCGGCAGAGATGTTCTGCGCGCTGCAGCAGGACCTGCCCAACGCCGAGATCGCGTGGGTGATGCGCTCCCTCAGTCCGAGCGCCCTGCAATCGAGCCCGTTCAGCAACGAGCGCTACTACCCGTCCTTCGTCGACACCGTGTACGGCGCCTCCCCCGAAGGCCGGGAAGAGATCCGGCGGGAGATGCACCGCACCAACTACTCCGGAGTCGAGCCCGAGCTGCTGCGCAACCTGTACTCCGACCGGTACCTGGGCCAGCTCACCGGCCAGGACCGGACCCGCATGATCACCATGTCCGACCTCGTCGGCGCCGTCGAGACCGAGGACGGGGTGGTGCTGGAGCTGGCGGACCGGACCACCGGGGAGATCACCCGGCTGGAGCGCGACCTGGTGTTCCTGGGAACCGGATTCGTGCGCGGGATGCCTGCCGTGGTCAAGAACTTCACCGCCGCGCTGCAGCTACCCGGGGCGACCGTGAGCCGCCGGTACCGGCTGCTGCTCGACGAGCCGTCCGAGGCTGCCTGCTATCTGCACGGGATGAACGAGGACACCCACGGCGTCGGCGATTCCCTGTTCAGCGTGATGGCACACCGCACCGCCGCCACCGTTCAGGACATCCTGGCCGACCGCGACCCGATCGGCAGCCGACACCTTGTGAAGGAGCCGGTGGGCTCCGACAGCCGCCACTGAGCCGCAGCAGCGCC
Organism: Jatrophihabitans sp.; assembly: GCF_036388195.1. Lineage (GTDB taxonomy): Bacteria > Actinomycetota > Actinomycetes > Mycobacteriales > Jatrophihabitantaceae > Jatrophihabitans_A. The sequence goes on from NZ_DASVSG010000076.1 coordinate 28,313, forward strand.
GCACGATGAGGAGCGACATGATCAACTATGACGGCCGGCGGTTCAGCCCGGCGCCCGCGGCTCCTGGCCCCGCCGTCGTCGCTGATTACCACCAGCAGCAGGACCTGATCTGGGCAGAGTTCTCCGGCGGCGAGGTCCGCCGCGGCTCACTCGCCGGCACCAGCGCGCCGGACGGGGGGTTGCGGTTCGCGTACTGCATGGTGCTGGCCAGTGGCGAGCCCGTCACCGGTATCTGCCGCAGCGTGCCACAGGTATTGACCGATGGCCGGATCCGGCTGACCGAGCACTGGGAGCGCTTCGGGGACGGCGCCGACAGCGGCATCTCCATCCTGGAGGAGCTGCCGCACGGAATGCCCAATCACGTCGAGTAGCAAGACCTTATGCCGTACGGCATGAGTCCGCCGCCCCAGCATCCGTGATCGGCGCTGGGGCGGCGGTGCGCGCTCGGCCCTCAAGCCTCAGCGTTCTAGGGCCTCGAGGCCCTCGGGCCTTTCGGCAACGTGCCGTGGGTGGCCTGCGGGGCGTGAAGATAGGACGGGTCAGGGGGTGGGCTCGGTGAGAATCGGCTCATCGACCGGCTCGGTCGCATGCTCCTCCACGGAATCGCGCATGCCGATCCGGCCGATGACCGTGGCCAGCACCATCACCGCCGCCGCCCACAGGAAGAACTGCTGGCCAAGATGCTCGAACAACAGGATTCCCACGATCGGGCCGACGGTAGAGCCGAGTCCGTACATGCTCTGCATGGCGCCGAAGTACCGGCCCCGCAGTCTGGCGGGAGCGACCATGCCCGGGTAGGCCCAGATGGTCGGCGCGCCGATGATCTCCGACAGCGTCCACACCAGCGTGCCGACGATGAGCAGGACCGGGATCAAGTCGATCGCGTAGATGCTGTAGCCGACTGCCAGAAGCGCGAATCCGCTCAGCTGCGTCAGTCGCAGCGGCCAGGTCTGGACGAACCTGGTGGCCACCACCTCGCAGGTCACCACGAGGGCGCCGTTGATCGTGATGACAGCGCCGTACCACCAGGTACTCAGCCCGGCCTCGATGATGGCCAGCGGCAGCACCGCGGTGTACTGGACATAGACCGCGCACAGCAGCAGGAACGCGAACAGGAAGGTCACATACCGCCAGTCCTCGAGCAACGCCAGGTAACCCGAGCGGGACTTCTTGTCCAGGGCAGGCTCGCCGGCCTGCTGGGCCTCGACGGTCTCGGCTCCGGGGGGCTCGGCTCCGGCGGTCTCGGCAGCCGGGTCGGCCTGCCCGCTGCCGCGTGGCAGGAACCGCAGTGCTATCAAGCAGTAGATCAGTGCGGCCAGCGCCTCAGCCCAGAACAGCAGGTCGTAGGACACCGAGACCAGCGCCACGCCGATCAGTGGCGCGGCCGTGGTCCCCAGGTTCAAGCTCAACCGGTACATCGCGGTCACCATCACCAGCCGGTTGGGCGGGGTGAGCTCGGTGATCAGCGATTGCGCGGCCGGACGGTAGAGCTGGCCGACGGCGCTCACCAGCAGCACGGCAAGCAGCAGGAGCAGGTACTGGTCGAGGTAGATGATGGACACGATCAGCAGCGCCGACCCCAGCATGCTGATGACGGTTGCCGTGCGCGCACTGAGCCGATCGCTCATCGATCCGCCGACGAAGGTGCCCACTACCGCTCCGGCGCCGTAGAGGCCCAGGGCCAGGCCGGCTTGGCCGGAGGAGAACCCGCGAGAGGTGAGGAACAGCACCAGGAAGATCTGAATGAAACCGGCGAGCTTGCTGACGAACACGCCGGCCAGCAACGCCTTCGCCTGCCCGGAGGTCTCCCGCCAGGTGGCGAGGACGCCCGTCCGGCCCGGTCGCTCGTCCTCAGTGAGATCGTCGGTGAGTTTGCTACCCATGGATATCCGCCTGTCCGGAGAATCGAAGGTCAGTGAGGCAGCGGCAAGATCGCCACCCGCACCCGCCTCCGCCGTGCGGATATGCCGTTCCCTACCAGAGCGCCCCGGCAGTTGGTGTTGATACAGGTCCAGGTGGTGGTGTCGCAGCAGCCAGCCACCTGATCAGCCGGTGGTCTCCGACAGCGTCCACAACAAGGTGCCGATCACCAGGAATAGCTGGGCCATCCCGATCGCATAGACCCGTGAATGCCCTTCTCCACAAGAACGGCCCGATAGCTCCGTCGATACCTCTTCGAGCCCGAAGCCTTCTGGCCACAACCGCACACAGGTCCGCCGAAGCTACCTGGAACCTACCGGTCTGTGTTGTATCAACTGCCTTCGCTCGCAAGCTCTTGTGATTGCAGCGGTCCGGACGAGGCGGCTGCCAGCTGCGGCGAGGAGCATCAATACTGTGAAATCCGAATCCTTGGATTTCGTCGAGCGGGTCCCCGCCGACTTCATGCAGGATCCCTACAGCATCTTGAAGCTATACCGGGAAAAGGGTCCGGTGCATGAGGTCGTCTGGGCCCATGGCGCCAAGGTCTGGCTGGTCACCGGCTACGACGAGGTACGGGCACTGGTCAACGACTCGCGGGTGAGCAAGGACGGCCGCCGGATGAACGAGCTGTTCGCCCGGCATTCGGGGATGGCCGTCCAGCCCGAGAGCCAGGAAGGCGCCGGTCCCGGCTTCGATGACGACCTGGCGGGTCACATGCTCAACAGCGACCCGCCGAGGCACACGAGGTTGCGCGCCCTGGTCAGCAAGGCCTTCACCGGCCAGCGGGTGGAGCGGCTGCGGCCCCGCATCGAGCAGGTGGTCGACCAGTTGCTCGACGCCATGGACGGGCGGGCCGAGGCAGATCTCATCGAGGAGTTCGCGGTTCGGCTGCCGCTCACCATCATCTGCGACCTGTGCGGAATGGCAGAGGCGGACCGCGAGAACTTCAGGCAGTGGTCGCTCAAGCTGGTCGGCGCCGGGCAGGACCCGGACGAGGTCGCCCGCGCCTCGCAGCTGATGGTCGATTACGCCAACGCGCTGATCGACAGCAAGCGGGCGAAGCCCTGCGACGACCTGATCAGCGAGCTGGTCCTGGCCAGCGACGGCGGTGATCGGCTCACCCAGAACGAACTGGTCTCGATGATCTTCGTGCTGGCGGTGGCGGGTCACATCACCACCATCTACTCGATCGGCAACGCCGTGGCGAACCTGCTGACGTATCCGGCCGAGTTGGCCAGGCTGCACGCCGACCCCGGCCTGCTGCCGGCAGCCGTGGACGAGCTGTTGCGCTTCGACGGCCCCTCGGGGGTGGGCACGTTCCGGTTCACCACGGCCGATATCCCGATCGGCGGCTCGGTCATTCCGGCCGGGGAGATCCTGGCGCTGTCCTGGCACTCGGCCAACCGCGACAGCAGCCACTTCGCCGATGCCGACCGGCTCGACCTGGGTCGCCGTCCGGTCGGCAGCATGGCCTTCGGCCACGGCCTGCATTACTGCATCGGGGTGCCGCTGGCCAAGATGCAGATCGAGATAGCGCTGGGCCGGCTGATCACCCGCTATCCCCGGTTGCGGCTGGCGGTGGAACCCGAGCAGCTGCGCCGCGACAGCAACGCCCTGCTGCGCGGCCTCCTGGCGCTGCCGGTCCACCTGTCGCCGAACGGAGACGCCGATGACCACGCATGAGGTAGAACTGCTCGCGATAGGAGCCGGGCCGTCCAATCTCGGGCTCGCCGTGGCGCTGGAGGAGCTGGCGCCCGACCTCGCCGACAACGCCCTGATCATCGACCGCAATCCCACGATCGAATGGCAGTCGGGCCTGCTGCTGCCGTGGGCCAAGAGCCAGGTCTCCTTCCTCAAGGACTTGGTGACGCTGCGCAATCCGCGCAGCCGATTCACCTTTCTCAACTTCCTGAGGTCCACCGGCCGGCTGGACGACTTCATCAACCTGGGCCAGCAGAGCCCGTACCGGCTGGAGATCTCGGCGTATCTGAACTGGGTGGCCGACTCGCTCACCAGGGTGCGGCTGGAGCTGGGCCGCGAGTGCGTCGGCATCGCGCCGTCCCGGTCAGACTCGGGCGCGCTGACCGGCTGGACGACCACGCTCGCCGACGGCTCCACGATCTCCAGCCGCTATCTGGTGCTGGCAACCGGCCGGGATCCGAATATCCCGCCGGCGCTGGCAGCCCTGCCACCGAACCGGATCATCCACAGCACCCGGTACCGGCCCGGGATCGCCGAGCTGCAGAAGCAACTGCCGTACCGCCTCGCGCTGATCGGAAGCTCGCAGAGCGCGGCCGAGGTGTTCCGGGCGCTGCGGGAGGATCTGCCCGACAGCGACGTGGCCTGGGTGATGCGCTCGATCGGGCCGACTGCGGATCCGTCCAGCAAGTTCACCAACGAGCTCTACTACCCGTCCTACGTCGATGAGTTCTTCGCCACCCCGGCGACGGGGCGGGCGCTGATCCGGCAGGAGCTGTACAAGACCAACTACTCCTGCATGACGCCTGCGATGCTCCAGCGGCTGTACACCGACTTCTACCGCGACCGCCTCGACCAGCGCCAGGACCGCCGGCTGATCACGATGACCGAGATCACCGCAGCTCGCGAGGAGGACGGCGAGGTTGTCCTGGAGCTGACCGATCGCAGGACGAGCGCGGTGACGGAGTTGCGCCGGGATCTGGTGTTCCTGGGCACCGGGTTCGACTGGCGTCCGCCGAGGCTGGTCCAGGGCCTGGCCAACGCGATCGGGCTGGCCAGCATCGAGGTGACTCGCGGCTACCGGCTGGTGATCGACGAGCCGGCCGAGGCCGCCTGCTACCTGCAGGGAATCAATGAAGCGACCCACGGCATCGGCGACTCGCTCCTCAGCGTTCTGGCCCACCGGGCCAGGGACATCACGCTCGACCTGATCAACCATCGGGCGGCCATGAACGCCAGTAACGGCAGAGCCGCCACGCACGGGCCAACCACCCTCGAACACCTTGCGGGAAGGTAACCATGGCAGTCGACATCGTCCATCTCCAGCATGACAATCTCCTGTACGAGTACGGGCTCCACACCCAACGGCTGCAGCCCTGGGCAGTGCTGAACGCTCCGTTCGAGAGCTCCTGGGCGCTGGCCATGCCACGAACCCGGTCGACGCTGCACTCCCACCACGAGCACGAGATCTTCATCGCGGTACGGGGCTCGGCGGTCATCGAATGCGACGGGGACGAAACCCCCTTCGCTGCCGGTGATGTCGCGTTCTTCCAGCCCGGCAAGCGGCATCGCCTGCTGAACGACGGCGATCAGGAGTTCATGTTCTACAGCGTGTGGTGGGACGAGGAGATGTCTGAGCGCTTCCTCGCCCAGAACCGCGCGAAGACCCAGGCGTGAGGCCGCCGCGCCCTGCCGAGGACGACCGACCGGTACTGGTCCTCGGCCCCAACCCGACCCCGAACGGCGGCATGCACCTGGGCCACATCGCCGGCCCGTACCTGGCCGGTGACGTCTACGCGCGCTACCAGCGCGCCCGCGGCCGCGGGGTGATCTTCACGACCGGCACAGATGACAGCCAGACCTTCGTGGTGGCCTCCGCCCGCCGGCTCGGTGTCGAGCCGGCGGAGCTGTGCCGCACCTCCACCGAACTGATCCGCGAGGCGCTGAGCGCGATCGGCATCTCGGTCGACGGGTTCGGGCCGTTCGACCAGACCTACCAGGCCACCGTCGAGGACTACTTCCGGGCGCTGCACGCGGCTGGCAAGTTCCGGCTGAAGACCGTGCAGATGCCCTACCTGGAGCGCACCGGAGAGTTCCTGGTCGAGGGGCTGATCGAGGGCGAGTGCCCGGTCTGCCTCGCGACCTGCCGCGGTGGCCTGTGCGAGACGTGCTGCCATCCGAACAACTTCGACCAGCTGCTCAACCCGCGCTCCACCATCGATCCGCAGGACGTGCCGACCCTCCGGGAGACCACGATCCTGGTGCTGCCGATGGAGGAATACCGCGAGCAGCTGACTGCCTACCACGAGCAGTGGTCCTCCTACTGGCGCCCGCACCTGGTGCAGATGGTCCGCGACGTCCTGTCCCGTCCACTGCAGGACCTGCCGATCACCTACCCGCTGAGCTGGGGAATGCCGGCGCCGTTCCCCGAGACTCCCGGCCAGGTGCTCAACGCCTGGCTGGAGCTGATCCCCGCTGGCATGTACACCTCCTCCTACGCCGCGGCGCAACTGGGGCGCGACACCACGCCCGGCCAGCTGTGGCTGCCCGAGGAGAACACGCGGATCGTGCACTTCCTCGGCTTCGACAACGCCTACTTCTTCGCCCTCACCCACATGGCGCTGCTGATGGCCCACGGGGACACCTACATCCGGCCGGAGTGGGTCCTGACGAACGAGTTCTACGAGCTGGAGAGCGAGAAGTTCTCCACCAGCAAGCGGCACGTCCTCTCGGTGCAAGAGCTGCTCGCGGAGGTGGCGCGCGATCCGGTTCGGCTGTACCTGGCACTGACCGCGCCGGAGTACCAGCGGACCACCTTCAGCAGGGCCGGCCTGGACAAGGTCGCTCGTGAGCGGCTGGTCGAGCCGTGGAACCGGCTGGCCGAGGCGCTGGCGAAGGCTGCTGCGAACGCCGCCGGCTCGGTGGTGCTGCCGGTGTCGGACGCGGGACGGGCGATGGCGGCGACCATGCTGGCACGCTTCGACTTCCACTACGAGATGCCCAACTACAGCCTGAACCGGTGCGCCGACACGATCCTCAGCCAGATCGCCCGGTTGAGCAGGCTGGCGACCGGCCTCGACGGGCGCGGATTCGACGAGGAGCCGGCCGGGTGGGGCGATCTCATCCTGCAGGTCCGCGCGCTGATCGCGCTGAGCGCTCCGATCCTGATCGACCTGGCCGCCGCGGCCCGCGCCGCCGGCGGCTTCGACGGGGTGCTGGCGCCGGGTGCGTTCGAGGTCAGCGAGGTCACCCCGTTCGTTCCGCCGCTGCTGTCGCTCACCGCGGCGGACGAGGCGATCTCCCCGGCGAGCAGGTGAGCCGGCATGCGGGTCGTGGTGGTCGGCGGCGGTGTGATCGGCCTGCTCACCGCCGTGGAATGTGTTCGCGCGGGCGCTGAGGTCGACCTGGTGGAGCAGGCGGGTATCCCGTCCACGGCAGCCACCTCCTACGACCAGCACCGGGTGATCCGGACGCTGCACCGGGGCGATCCGCTGCTGTCGATCGCGGCGGCCGGCCTGCACGAGGCCTGGGTGGAGATCGAGCGCCGATTGGGCGGGCGCTTCTACCACCGCACCGGAGTGCTCACCCTGGCTACGGACATCGAGGCCGACCTGGCGTTGCTGGCCGGAACCGGGGTGCCCGTCCGCGCGCTGTCGGGCCGGGACCTGTCCGCGCGGTATCCGCAGCTGCGGGTCAGGCCGGGACAGAACGCCGTCCTGGAGCCGGCCGCCGGCGCCGTGCTGGCTGATCAGGCGCTGCTGTCGGCGGCTCGCTGGCTGCGCGGCCATCCGGCCGTCCGCCTCCATTCCCCCCGCCGGGTCACCAAGGTGACCGAGTCCGCGTCGGTCGAACTCGCCGACGGGCGCGTCCTGACCGCGGACAGCGTCGTGGTAGCGGCCGGGCCATGGTCGCGTGCCCTGTTGCCGGCCGCGCTCGGAGCGAGCTTGACCTTGAAACGCCAGACGATGCTGTCCTACTCGCCGAGCTGGTTCCCCACCGCGTGGTCGAGATCGCCGGCCGTCCTGGGGCTCGGCAGCACCGGCGACGCGTGGTTGATGCCACCGGTGGCCGGCACGCCGGTGCGTCTGAGCGCGGCCAGCGCGTGCCGCACGGTGGCGGAGCTGACCGATCGCCAGACCCCCGGCACCTGGCGCACCCACCTGGTTCGCCGGTTCGCCTCCCTGCTGACCGCCTTCGAGCCGGCCGCGGTGACCGGTGCGACAGAGGGCTACTACCTCACCGACGAGGCCGGCCAGGGACCGCTGCTGGTGCGCCTTGCCGACGGGGTATGGGCCTTCGCCGCCTGCGGGGGGATGTCGTTCAAGTTCGCTCCGGTGCTGGCCCGGGCGCTCGCCGACCGGGCGCTGGGAGACCCGCCGCGGCAGACCGGCCTGGAGTCGATCGACCTACCTCGGCAACTGACGGGCGATCGCAGAGGCGCGACATGAGCTCGCACGTCCTGGCCGCCGGCTTCTCTCCACTTCCGCAGCCGGCCGGCCACGACCTGCTGGTCTTCCTGATCCAGCTCTGCGCGCTGCTCGGCCTCGCGGTGATCCTGGGACGGCTGGCGGCTCGGGTAGGACTGCCCGCGGTGGTGGGCGAGCTGCTGACCGGAGTGCTGGTCGGCCCGTCCCTGCTCGGCCACCTGGCACCCGGATTGTGGCACTGGCTGTTCCCCACGAGCGCGCCGCAGGCGAACATGGTCAACGCGGTGGCCCAGGTCGGCGTGCTGCTGCTCGTCGGCCTTTCCGGAATGCACGTCGATCTGGGCATGATTCGCCGGCGGGGCGGCACCGCGGTCAGGATCAGCCTGTGCGGCTTGCTGATTCCGCTCGGCCTCGGGGTCCTGCTGGGTTGGCTGCTGCCGGCCACGCTGAGATCCGGGAACACCGACAGGGCGACCTTCGCCTGCTTCCTGGGCGTGGCCATGTGTGTCAGCGCGATTCCGGTGATCGCCAAGACGCTGCTGGACATGAAGCTGCTGCACCGCGACATCGGCCAGTTGACCCTGGCTGCGGGCGCTGTCGACGACGCCGTCGGCTGGTGCCTGCTGTCAGTGGTGTCGGCGATGGCGCTCGGCGGCGTGCACGGCTGGCGGATCGCTCTGACCGTCGCCGAGATCATCGCCTTCCTGATCGCGGTAGCGGTCATCGGCCGCCCGGTGGCCCGGGTGCTGTTCACGCTGGCGGGCCGCAGCTCCGATACCGGTCCCGCAGTGGCCAGCGCGGTCGTCCTGATCATCGCCGGGGCCGCCACCACCCAGGCGCTGGGGCTCGAGCCCGCGTTCGGCGCCTTCGTCGCCGGCATGCTGCTGAGCGCGACCCAGGTACGGCAGGTTCTCGATCCTGCCCGGCTGGCGCCACTGCGGACGTTCGTGCTGTGGGTCGGGGCGCCGGTCTTCCTGGCCACTGCGGGCCTGCGGATGGATCTGGCTTCGCTGGCTCATGGCACGGTGCTGCTGACAGCGCTGATCGTGCTGAGTGTGGCGGTGCTCGGCAAGTTCGCCGGCGCCTATCTCGGCGCCCGGCTGTCCCGGCTCTCGGCCCGCGAGGGATTCGCGCTGGGCGCCGGGATGAATGCCAGGGGCGTGGTCGAGGTCGTCGTCGCCATGGCCGGGCTTCGGCTCGGCGTGATCAGCACCGCCACCTACACGATCATCGTGCTGGTCGCCGTGGTGACCTCGGTGATGGCGCCACCGCTGTTGCGGCGATCGATGGCAGGGCTGGATCACACCGCGGAGGAGCGGATCCGCGAACTCGAGCACACCCGCTGGGCCGGCCCTCCTCATCGAGCTTCCTCCGTCACTGGCGACTGATTTCGATGTCGCCAGCAGACAAGGTGTATCCAACCACCCCTCCGCACCGCTCTCCTCAATGGAGAAATTCCTGTCCGCGCAAGGCAAAACCGACGAGCTGGAGCAGTTCATGAGTGACATCTTCCCGACCCAGGTCTGTCTCAACGAGGAAGAGCAGGACGCCTTCCGGCTGCTGGCCGAGGAATTGGCGGGCTTGGACCCGGTGACCGACACCGAGCAGTTCGTCATGACCGCGCAGCTGCTCAGCTCCAGGCTGCCCGAGCGGATCCGGCGGGCGGCCCTGAACTTCCGCCGCAACGGCGACCCCTCCGGTGGCATGCTGATCCGCAACCTGCCGGTCGACCCGCTGCCGCCGACGCCTGATCATGCCGACTACGGCCGGGGCATCCGGCTGCCGGCGGCTCGGGTGTTCAGCCTGGCGTCCGCGCTGGTGGGCGAGCAGTTCGGTTTCCAGCCGGAGCTCGCCGGTCAGATCATCCAGGACATCCTGCCGGTCGCAGGCTTCGAGGACACCCAGCAGTCGATCTCCAGTCGGGCCCTGCTGGAGCTGCACTGCGAGACGGTGTTCACCGAGTACCGGGCCGACGTGATCGGCTTGCTATGCCTGCGACCGGATCCCGAGCGCATCGCGCGCACGGTGCTCGCCCCGACCAGCGTGCTGTTGCCGCTGCTGGATTCCCGCATCCTGGAAGTTCTGAGCGAGCTCCGCTTCTACACCACCGTCGACGGCTCGTTCCTGCGCGGGTCCGGACTCACCGACCCGATCCTGATCGGCCCGGTGCGGGTGCTGGACGGTGATCCGAAGCGGCCGCGGATCCGCTGCGACTTCGCCGAGACCAGGGGCCTGGACGCCGAGGCGCAGGCCGCCCTGGACACGCTGTACGCGGTCGCCTCGGAGGCGGTGATCGACACCCGGCTGGAGGCCGGTGACCTGCTGCTGATCGACAACCACGACGCCTTCCACGGCCGGAGCTCCTTCCGCTATCACGGCAACGGCGAGGATCGCTGGCTGCTGCGCACCTTCATCACCAAGGATCTGTCGCGCAGCCGGGTCCACCGGCCAGGGGACGGGCGCATCGTCGACACCGACTATGCGGCAGGCAGCAACGTGCTGGCCCTCAACGTCTGAGTCCTGCTCGCCGTCCCACCCATTCCTGGTGGCCGCCCACCGCAGGATGAAACTCCTTGTCGTACTCTTCGTCAGCGTGTAATCATGTAATTATCACGTTGATGTAAGTACGGAGGTGCGGAATGAGCGCTGAGGAAGAACGCTCCCAGGCCGATGCTGGGCAGGAGTCCGAACAAGGAGCAGGACCGCGCGGTCGCGGTCATCGCGGACCCGGCGCCGGCCCACGCCGGGGCGGCCACCGCGGTGGATTCGGCCGTCCCGGCGGCTGGCAGCATGCCGAGCTGCCGCCGGCCGATGACGCCCCGGACTGGTTCGCCGGCCGGCTGCCCTCGGACTGGTTCGTCGGCCAGGCATCGGTCAGTGTGGACCGTGAGGAGATCATCGTGACCGGCGAGCTGCCGCCGGTCGCCGAGGGCGCGGACGCCCCGAGCGATGCGGCTGCCGCCGGCCGGATCAGCCGGTTCCGGGAGGACACCCGGACCGAGCGTATGAAGATCGCGGCTGAGGCCGAGGCTCGCTACGGGCGCAAGGTGTCCTGGGGAGCTGAGATCGGCGACACCGGGGTGCTGTTCACCCACCTGTCGGTTCCGGTGATGACCCGGCTGCGCCAGCCCGAACGCCAGGTGCTCGACACCCTGGTCGATGCCGGCGTCGCCCGGTCGAGATCAGAGGCGCTGTCCTGGGCGGTCAACCTGGTGGGCCAGCACACCGATGAGTGGCTGGCCAACCTGCGCCAGGCGATGGCAGAGGTCGACAAGCTGCGGGCGCAGGGCCCCGACCTGTAATCCCTCCGCCGGTGTGCGGCCGGCCTCCCGCGTTCCGGGAACGATCAGCGGGAGGTCAGGCCGCCCAGTGGCGCAGCGCTACTGGCTGGCCTTGAATCGGGTGCCGCGCTGGCGCTGGCGCTCCTGCTGGGACAGGATCACCTTGCGGATCCGCACCGTCTCCGGGGTGACCTCGACGCACTCGTCCTCACGGCAGAACTCCAGCGACTGTTCCAGCGACAGCCGGCGCGGCGGCACCAGGTGCTGGAACTCATCCGAGGTCGAGGAGCGCATGTTGGTGAGCTTCTTCTCCTTGGTGATGTTGACGTCCATGTCGTCGGCGCGGGAGTTCTCCCCGACCAGCATGCCCTCGTACACCTCGGTGGACGGCTCGACGAACAGGGTGCCGCGCTCCTGCAGGTTGATCATCGCGAACGGGGTGGTGACACCGGGCCGGTCGGCGACCAGCGAGCCGGACCCGCGGGTGCGCAGCTCGCCGAACCACGGCTCGTACTTCTCGAAGACGTGGTGCACGATCCCGGTGCCGCGGGTGTCGGTCAGGAACTCGGTCCGGAAGCCGATCAGGCCGCGCGAGGGCACCAGGAACTCCATCCGGACCCAGCCGGTGCCATGGTTTGTCATGGTCTCCATCCGGCCCTTGCGCACCGCCAGCAGCTGGGTGATGGCGCCCAGGTACTCCTCCGGCGCGTCCACCGTCAGCCGCTCCACCGGCTCGTGCACCTTGCCGCCGATCACCTTGGTGACCACCTGAGGCTTGCCGACGGTCAGCTCGAAGCCTTCCCGGCGCATCTGCTCCACCAGGATCGCCAGCGCGAGCTCGCCGCGTCCCTGCACCTCCCAGGCGTCCGGACGCTCGGTCGGCAGGATCCGCAGCGAGACGTTGCCGACCAGCTCCCGGTCCAGCCGGTCCTTGACCAAGCGGGCGGTGACCTTCGATCCCTTGACCCGGCCGGCCAGCGGCGAGGTGTTGGTGCCGATCGTCATCGAGATGGCCGGCTCGTCCACGGTGATCAGCGGCAGCGGCACCGGGTCGTCCAGATCGGCCAGCGTGTCGCCGATCATGATGTCGGGGATGCCCGCGATCGCGATGATGTCACCCGGGCCCGCGGTCTCGGCCGGCTTGCGCTCCAGCGCCTCGGTCATCAGCAGCTCGGTGATCTTGACCTGCGAGATGGTGCCGTCGTGCCGACACCAGGCGACCTGCTGACCCTTGCGGATGGCGCCCTGGAACACCCGGCAGAGCGCGATCCGGCCCAGGAACGGCGAGGCGTCCAGGTTGGTGACGTGTGCCTGCAGCGGCGCGCCGGTCCGGTAGGACGGCGCCGGGATGGTGTTGAGGATGGTGCTGAACAGCGGCTGGAGGTCGTCGGACTTGGGCACCGTGCCGTCTTCGGGCCGGTCCAGCGACGCCTTGCCGTCCCGGGCGCAGGCGTAGACGATCGGGAAGTCGATCTGGTCCTCGGTGGCGTCGAGGTCCAGGAACAGCTCGTAGGTCTCGTCGATGACCTCGGCGATCCGGGCGTCCGGCCGGTCCACCTTGTTGATCACCAGGATCACCGGCAACTTGGCGTCCAGGGCCTTGCGCAGCACGAACCGGGTCTGCGGCAGCGGCCCCTCGGAGGCGTCGACCAGCAGGACGATGCCGTCGACCATGGACAGGCCGCGCTCGACCTCGCCACCGAAGTCGGCGTGCCCCGGGGTGTCGATGATGTTGATGATCATCTTCTCGCCCTCGGGCGAGACGTAGTTGACCGCGGTGTTCTTGGCCAGGATCGTGATGCCTTTTTCGCGCTCGAGGTCGTTGGAGTCCATCGCCCGCTCGTCGATGTGCTCGTGCGCGCCGAAGGCGCCGGTCTGCCACAACATCGCATCGACCAGGGTGGTCTTGCCATGGTCGACGTGCGCGACGATCGCGACGTTGCGGATCGAGGAACGGACGGCATCGTTGCCGTGCTGGGCAGCGCTGTGGTCGGACATTACTCTTCTCTCGTCGGCCGCGACATTCCGCGCGGCGGGCTGGTCCCGGGCGCGACCGCGGCGGCTTGCAGGGCGGCGCCGTTCGTGCCGTCGCGCCTCGTGCGGTGCTGCTTTCTGGTGCGGGTGGCGTCTCTAGTGTTCCCGATCCCGGCGGGCGCCGCGCACCAAGGAACCCACCAGACCCAGGTAGGTCACACCTCCGAGCGCCGCGATCACCGACGGCGTCGGGTCCCAGTGACCGGGCAGGGCGGTCACCTCGACACTGCCCGGGTCATACACCACATGGTGCACGTCCTCCGAATGCCAGCGGGGATCACCGAGCAACGGCAGGTTCTTGATGCTGCCGTCGTCACTGGTGAACAACCCGCCGAAGGAGCAGATTCCCTGCACGCAGGTGCGCGGGCTCACCACGAAGCTGCCCCGGATGCCGGTCGGACGGTCTCCGATATGCACGGCGATGTTGAACACCGCCAGCGCGATGGCCGCCAGGCAGAGCGCGGGGAACACCACCCAGAACAGCCAGCCGGCGACCCGCCGGGCGCCGGGAAACGACATCGGGACCAGCTCGCCGGGGGGTTCGGCGAGCGGGTCGGTAGTCCGGGACGGCCTGCTCGGCTCGACGGACTGGTCGGCTGACATCCCGCACATCATCACATCTGCTCAGCGGCCGGCTGACATCCGTCAGCGCGATCTGCGGCGCGGGGGCGTCACCGGCCGCTGCGGTCAGGGTCGCGGCGGCAACTCCGGGGCCCGGCGTGAGGGACGTTGGGCCGGATCCGGGCGGGGCGGCGCCGGCCGGCTCTCCAGCTCGGCGAGCAGGTGGTCGATACCGGCCTGCAGCTGCGGATCGAGCCCCTGACCCCAGACATGCGGCGGCAGCTCCACCACGATGTCGGGGTCGACGCCGTGGTTCTCCACGCCCCAGCCGTACGTCTCGAACCAGAAGGCGTACCGGGGCTGGGTGACCTCGGTTCCGTCGACCAGCTTGTAGCGGCCGTCGATGCCGATCACCCCACCCCAGGTCCGGGTGCCGATCACCGGCCCGAGCTTCAGGGACTGGAAGGCGGCGTTGACGATGTCGCCGTCCGAACCCGACCACTCGTTGGCCAGCGACACCAGCGGTCCCCGCGGCGCGCTGTACGGGTAGGAGAAGCTGGCACTGTGCCGTCCGGTCGACCAGCCCAACACCCGCCGTGCCAGCTTCTCGATGACCAGCTCGGAGGTGTGGCCGCCGCTGTTGTCCCGGGTGTCGACCAGCAGCGCGTCCCGAGCCATCTCCACCCGCAGGTCACGGTGAAAGGCCGCCCAGCCACTGGAGACCATGTCGGGCACGTGCACGTAGCCGATGCGGCCCTCGCTGGCCCGGTGCACCGCGGCCCGCCGGCTGGCCACCCAGTCGAGGTAGCGCAGCTCGGTCTCCTCGGCCAGCGGTCGTAGCACCACCGATCGCTCCACGCCGTCGCGGAACAGCCGCAACTCCACCGGCTTGTTCGCGGTGCCCAGAAGCAGCTCCGCGGGGCCGGCCGCTCCCACCGGACGTCCGTTGACAGCGAGGATCAGCTCACCGGGCCGGGCGGCCACGCCTGGCGCGGTCAGCGGGGAGCGAGCTTCCCGGGAGGAGTTGTCGCCGACGATGATCCGGGCGATCCGCCAGCGGCCCTGCTCATCCCGGTCGAGATCGGCGCCCAGGAACGCCGGAGCCAGCACCGGATCGGCATCCCCGGACGGCGGTTTCTCGTAGGCGTGCGAGGAGCCGGTTTCGCCGTTGATCTCCCACAGCAGGTCAGACAGGTCGTCCCGGCTGCCGAGCTGGTCCACCAGCGGCCGGTACTTGGCCACCTGGGCCTCCCAGTCGATGCCGGCCATGTCCTCGATCCAGTAGTGATCGCGCATCAACCGGCCGGTCTCGTCCACCATCTGGCGCCATTCGGTCGTCGGGTCGACCGTCAGCCGAACCCGGTCCAGGTCGATCGCGACGGTGTCCTCGCCGTCCTCGGCAGGTTTGCGGTCGGCGGGGACCAGGTTGAGCGCCTTGGCGTCCCGGAGAACCAGCTTGCTGCCGTCGCCCGACACCGCGAAGTCATCCACCCGGGCCGCCAGCTCCACCCGCTTGCGCTTGCAGAAGTCCCAGCGCTGCAGCGAGGGCCGGATGTCGTCGTCGGGGTTGCGGGACTCCCCCAGCTCACCGGCGACCGGGCTGTCGGTCCAGACCAGACCGTCCTTGGCCGCCCGCAGGTCCGCCAGCCGGCCGGCCGCGACCGGAAACGGGACCACCCGCTCGGCCAGGCCGGCCAGGTCGACGGTGATCGGCTGCGCCGCGCCCACCCTGCTCGCGCTGTCCCCGGGCTGGCCCTCGCCGGACCCGCCGTCGGCGGCGTCCTCATCGCCCTGGCCGCGCAGCTCCGGATCGAACGGAGACGGGGTGCCCGCTGCCAGCGTGACGAGGTAGGGCCGGATGGCCAGCGGGAACGCCAGGTCGAAGACATGGGCGTCATAGACCGGGTCGAACGTGCGCGCGGAGAGGAACGCCAGGTACTTGCCGTCCAGGCTGAAGGCGGGATCGGTATCGAGGAACCGGTGTGAGGTGACGGCGGTGATCTGGCCGGTGGTCAGCTCCACCACCCGGATGCTGCGCAGCCTGCCACCGGTGCCTTCGGCCGCGGAGTACGCCAGCCAGCGGGAATCCGGGGAGAACGTCAGATGGCTCGGCTCGCCATGGGGGTTCGCCTCCAGTTCGGTGATCGTCTCGTCGCCTGTCGCGATCGCCAGCAGCCTGCCGTCGTGGGTGGCCGCGGCCAAGGTGGCGCCGTCGGGGCTGGCCACCAACTCCAGGACCCGGCCCAGCTTGCCCGCGCCGAACCGCCGCACGTGGCCGTCGGCCCCGGTGACCTCGATCGCGTCCTCGCCCTCGGCATCGCTGACGTAGGCCACCATCGGCTGCCCGGAGTCGTCGGCATCGCCCAACACCACAGGCAGCCGGTGCCGCACCCCGGCCGTGGCTGCCACCACCCGGGCCGGCCCGTTGCGATGGGTCAGCCAGACGATGTTGCCGCGGATCTCGATCGCGCTGGCCCGGCCGGTGACGTCGACAGCGAGGTCACCGAGGTGCTCGGCGGCCTTCACCGGGGTGACTGCCCGCAACGACCGGCTGCCGCTGAGTTCGATGTCAAGCCGGCGCGGCTGGGAATCGGGCTCCAGCGTGTCCAGCCGCCAGACCTGGCCGGCGTGCTGGTACACCAGCCGGCTGCCGTCACCGCTCAGGTGCCGGGCGTAGAAGGTGTCGTGATCGGTGTGCCGGCGCAGGTCCGAACCGTCGGCAGCCACCGAGTACACGTTGCCGTGGCCTTCGAAATCGCCCAGGAAGGCCAGCCGCCCACCGGTCCAGGTGGGCGCGATCTTGGGGCCGGCCAGGTCGGCCAGCAGCTCACTGAACTCCCCCGCGCCGCCGCTGGCATCCAGCCACAACCGTCCGGCCGTGCCGCCTCGGTAGCGCTTCCAGTGGGCGTAATCGCGGAGATACCCGGTGCCCACCACCACCGCCGGATCACCGATGGCCACCGACGTCACCGGCCCGTACGGCAGCCGCTGCGGGGTCGGGTCGGCCCCCTCGCTGACATCGATGGCGTAGGCCCACCAGAAACTGCGAAACGGCTGCGAGCCGGCGGAGGCCACCAGCACCCTGCCATCCGGCCCGAAGCCCAGCAGGGCGGTGCTGCCATGGCCGAAGAAGGTGAGCTGCCGGGGTGTGCCGCCGGCCACCGGGACCAGAAAGACCTCGGGCTCGCCGTGGCGGCGTGAGACCCAGGCAAGCAGCGTGCCGTCGGCTGACAGCCTCGGCCGCGCCACCGGCGTTCCTTCGGCGGTCAGCCGCCGGGCCTGGCCACCGTCGGCAGGGGCCAGCCAGACGTCGTTGTCGGCGACGAAGACGAGCTGATCACCGCGGATGTGCGGAAATCTCAGATAACCCGGGGCAGCAGTCATGGATCGACCTTAGTGACGGCCGCCGACAGGATTCCAGCACGGCGCTACGCCGCCAGCGAAAAATGGGACGGCATGAAGCGCCTGGCGACCTGGGGCCGGACTGACCCGGCGCACAGCCAGAGGGAGTCTCTAGCAGCCGTTGATGCAAGACCTGACCCTCTCGACAGTGGCCGTCGCTTGGATGGTTCTGCTCTGGCCGGACTGGGCAAGGACCAGGGTCGCGACAACCGTCCGTTGGCTGAAGGTGCTACCCGCGGTGCGGATAGGTGTGTCAACGGTCAGGCACCGCCGCGGCCAGGGTCACCAGCGCCTCGGCACACGGGCCCGGGCTCGGCCTACTCCGGGTCGTTGCCGACCACGGTGCCGCCGGCCACGATCGCCAGCTCCGGATGCGACATCGCCGCCTGTTCCTGTTGGTGGGGATCGCGAAGGCCGCGCAGCGGTGGGATGAGCAGGCCGGCCAAGGCGGCAAGCAGCAGCGCGCCGGCCAGCAGGGCAAACCCGGCCGTATAACTGGCCTCCGTCGGCAGGCCGCCGGCAAGCGTTCCGGAGGTGACCACGCTGGCCATCACCGCGGCGCCGACCGAGCCGCCGATGGTGCGGATATTGGCGTTCATCCCGCTGGCCACACCGGTCTGACTGCTGGGCACCGAGTCGACGATGATGTTCGACATCGCCGAGAAGGCCAGCCCGAAGCCGGCGCCCAGCAGGAATGTGGCAACGGTGATCTGCCAGATATGGCCATGGGCAAACGCCAGAATCAGCAGCGGCGCCACGCTCAGCGCCGAGCCGAACACCAGCACCGCCTTGGCGGTGAACCGGGTTGCCAGCCGGCCGGAGAACACCCCGAATCCGAACATCGAGGCCGACATCGGCAGCAGGATCAAGCCTGAAGCGGTGATGCTGGCGCTGAAGCCGTACCCGACCGAGGACGGCGCCTGCAGGAACTCCGGCAGGAAGGCGAAGATCGAGTACATCCCGACGCCGAAGAGGAACCCGACCAGATTGGTGGTCCACACCGACGGGATCCGCATCATCCGCATATCGATCAGTGGCTGCCGGGACCGCAGTTCGACCGCGACCCAGCTCGCTGCCAGCAGTACCGAAGCGGCCAGCAGCCCGAGCACCGTCACCGACGCCCAGCCCCAGGCCGGCGCCTGGCTGACGGCGACCAGCAGCGCGACCAGCCAGGCCGACAGCAGGACCGCAGCCAGCCAGCTGATCCTGCCGGGGGTGCGGACCCGACTTTCCGGCACCACGTAATGGGTGGCGATCGCCGCTGCGACCATTGCCCCAGCGGGAATCCAGAACAGCCAGTGGTAGTCGAGCAGATCGACGATCGGTCCGGCCAGCACCAGCCCGAGCCCGCCGCCGACGGCCAGCAACGCCGCTATCGCGCCCACCGCGCCGGGCACCTTCTCGCGCGGAAACTCGTCGCGGATGATGCCGAAGGCGAGCGGAATCAGACCGCCGCCGACGCCCTGGATGACCCGGGCGATGATCATCACCGTGATCGAGGTGGCCAGCGCCGCCAGGACCGAGCCGAGCGCCAGGGTGGCCAGCACGGCGACCAGCACCTTCTTCTTGCCGATCATGTCGCCGATCCGGCCAAGGATCGGGGTGCACACCGATGCCGACAGCAGGTAGGCGGTCAGCACCCAGGTCACCGTGCCCTGGTTGGTGTGCAGGTTGTGCTGCAGCAGCGCCAGCACCGGCGAGACCAGCGACTGGAGCAGCGAGAAGGTGCTGACCCCGACCGCCAGGACGACGAAGGTGAGTTGGTAGCGCGCGCGACGCGCGTCAGACGACATCAGCGGAAACTCCAATACACAAAGCGGAGCAGAAGCTCCGCCTAGTCGTCCGAGCCTATCGGTAGCCGGACGGCGACGACTCCGGGCGTGCGCCGGCGTACGCGCGGTGAAACGCCGGGCAACCGCCGGAAAATTCCGGTCGGTGGGTACTACCGTCCTAGTCGATGAGGTCTTCTGCGATGACGAGCTTCGATCCGCAGGCATGGTTGGCGATCGCGCTGGAGGAGGCCAGGCTGGGCCTGGCCGAGGGCGGCATCCCGATCGGCGGCGCCCTGTTCGGCCGTGACGGCCAGGTGCTCGGGCGGGGCCGAAACCGCCGGGTGCAGGACGATGACCCGTCGATGCACGGCGAAACCGCGGCCTTCCGCAATGCCGGCCGGCAGGCCTCCTACCGCGGAACCACCATGGTCACCACGCTGTCGCCGTGCTGGTACTGCAGCGGGCTGATCCGCCAGTTCGGCATCTCGCGGCTGGTGATCGGCGAGGCCCGGACGTTCTACGGCGGCCACGACTGGCTCGCCGAGAACGGCGTCGAGGTGCTGCTGCTCGATGATCCGGAGTGCGTGCGGCTGATGACCGAGTTCATCGCCGCCCGTCCGGAGCTCTGGAACGAGGACATCGGAGTGGACTGAGGCCGGAGGAGTCGCGCCGGTCACTGGCCCGGTGCCCAGTAACATGCCTGGCGAGGGGGCGCCGTGAATGAGGCAGAGCTGGAAACGGTGAACGATGCTCAGCCGCGAACGCCCCAGATCTCGGCTATCCGGTTGATCCTGGGATTCTTCGTCGCGCTGGCAACGCTGACCCGCGAGCTTCCGCCGCGTCCGGTGGTGGTGTTCGTGGCTTTCATCGTGACGGGAGCGTGGTTCTGGAAGGCCCCGCCGTTCGACGTGGGACCCCGGGTCGGGCTGGTCAACGGGTTCCTGCCGGCCACCATGGTGCGGACGGTGACCGCCGTGCGCGAGGTCGGTGGCTGGGCGGTCGGGTTCGGGATCTGGGGTCTGATCTCGGGCGCCCTGGTGGCGCTGATGCGCACCGATGAGCCGGTACTTCCCAACTGCGGGATAGGAGCGGTCTGGGGGGTGCTCGGCGGCGCGCTGGTCGGGGCGATGGTCTGGGCCGGCCAGCAGGCCGCTCGGGACGTCGAGACGCTCCGGGCCGCCCAGGACGACTGATCGGGCCGCTTCGGACGGCACCCGGTACGCGACGCCGGCGACGGCGGATCTTCGCCTGCCGGCGCTAGTCCGCGGCTTCGTCCTGGAAGGGCCTGACCTCGACCGGCGCTTGGCAGGCCCTGGTCGCGTCCGCCGCCCAGGTCAGCGCGGCATCCAGGTCGGGCGCCTTGATGACCCAGAACCCGCCGAGCTGTTCCTTGGTCTCGGCGAACGGGCCGTCGGTGGTCAGCAGCTCACCGTCCTGGATGCGCACCACGGTGGCCGTGTCGGCCGGGTGCAACCCGCCCGCGAACACCCAGGCGCCTTCGGCCTGCAGCTTGGCGTTGAACTCATCGACATCGGCGTACATCTGCCCGATGACCTCCGGCGACGGCACTTGCGCACCCTCGACCATGTGCACCGACATCAGGTACTGCTTCATCGCATTCTCCTCTGAGCAGGAACCGGCCTCACCGATCCTCTACCCAGACAACGAACAGGCCAAGGCCGGATCGACACCGCAGCGAGAATCTCGCCGGGCCAGTCGTTACCTACTGGGCGGCTTGGTACTGCTCCAGGACGCTGCCGCTGATGCGGCCGCGGTCGGATACCGCGATCCCGTTCTCGGCCGCCCAGGCCCGCACGGCGGCGAGGTCCACCGAACCGGACCGACGGCTACGGCCCCGGCCGCCGCCGCCTCCGCTGCTACGGGTGGTGCGGCCACCGACCGACCGGCCCGCGTCGATATACGGCTTCAGCGCCTTCTCCAGCGCGGCGCGGCTCTTCTTGCTCAAATCAATCTCAAAGCTGCGGCCGTCGAAACTGAAGGTCACGGTCTCTGCGTTGGGAGAGCCGTCGATGTCATCTGTGGTAACCACTGTCTTTGCCATGAACGCATGTTCCATGATGATCCACTATGCAGTCAAACTCGGGCGACAATTCTTTTGCCCGGTCGTCCTTTTAGAGGGGATTGACCCATAGTTGCTCTGATTCTCGGAAGAGTCCGTCCCGTTGATGACCGCGCGTGCTGGTTCCCGCACGTCGCGCCACATCACCGTTCCTCCTCTGCCGTGAGGGGCAAACGGGATCAGCGCAGATAGGTGAAGCAGCCCCGGCTCGGGCAAAGACCTGCACCGGGGTGTATACACCTGCAATGCCCCGGTATTGTGGCGGGGCCTTGTGCGGATACGGCATCAATGCGCGAGCTCGGGGTTCCAGGCCACCGGAAATAGCGGTCGCACATCCTGCAAAGCAGCTGGCCGCGGCATCGCAGAGCGCGGCAGAATCTGTTGCCACTCGACGGTGCGCCGGTGCATCAAACCAGCGGTATCGCGCGGCGCGAAGGTATAAGCCCCGGTTACCCGACCGATGAGGAGCGACTGGCCGCCGGACACCAATACCCCGATGTGATCGCCGGTCTGCACCGCATCGACGAATTCGGCCAGTGCCCGCAAAGCCCGCGACGGCCGCCGGGACGGGCTGACCTGCAGCTCGCGCAGCGCTGCCAGGTCTCCGGCGGAGGCGTCGACCGATACGCCGGCAGCCATCCCGAATCCGACCACGCCGGTGAGCACCGCTCGGCCCAGGGCGTGCTCGGACTCCGGGCGCAACACCCACAGGAAGCGATGCGATGCCGCGTCCGGCGCCGCTGTCACATCGTCCGGCTCGGGCCAGAAGTAGTCGAGGCCTTCTGGAGTCTCGGGAAACAACGGCCGGTAGAACTCCGGGTCCTTGCCGATCAACTGGCTTCGGTGCGAGCGATGCAGCCGCTCATCCCCCAGCCACGCCGGCAGCAGGAACTCGCGTCGCAGGTCGTCCTGGCTGAGTTCGCGAACCCACGGCGCGAACTCCGCAATCTGCTCGGCGGTCGAATCGCCATGGCCGCGGCCGATCCAGACCCGTACGCAATCAAGCCCGTATCGCACCAGCGCGGGGGTGCGTCCGCGCCACATTCGCACCACCGGATGGTTCTGCCAACCGTAATCAGGCAATTCCAGAGCCCGCAGGATCTGCAGGGTTTCCACTCGCTGCTTGCCCAGCCGCTGGCGATCCAGCACCTGAGCCGAGGCCAGGAAGCCTGGGTAAGGCAGGAACGTCTGCATCTTTCCAGAGTGCCTGACGCGACCAAGCCGGCCCGCGAAGCCTCAGGGATGCAGCAGGGGCCACCTTCCGGTTGGAAGGTGGCCCCTGCTGATGCTGCGGTGCGACTTACCGACGACCCCCACCGGTCGCGGTGCCACGGTCGTAATCGTCGCCCTCGTCGTGGCGGCTGGCCAGGCCCATGCCCAGGACCACGGTCTGCAGAAGTGCGGTGAGCAGGCCGAGGATCAGTCCGATCTGGACACCCACCTCGTCACCCACACCGTTGCTGATGCTGCCCTTGCCGAGGTAGACACCTACCGCGAGCAACAGGCTGGTAGCGGCCAGGGCGGTGGGGATGGCGCTGGGAACGCCGCGGCCACGGCGGCGCTCGGTGGCGCCGAGAAGGGCGACGAGGCCGGCTGCGAGCGAAAACCCGATGATGGCCGTGGTGGGCATCTGGAAGGCGTAGCCGGAGTACGTGCGCGACTCGTCACCCTCCCCGAACTCGAGCCACTTCAGAAAGCCCCAGATGAACATCAGGATGCCGAGGGCGCCGGCAACCATGGACAGCATGCGCTCACGCTGCGCTGTGGAACTGGTGTTTCTCGACGTGGAGTCATTGGCAGACATCGCTGAACCTCTCATCATCACCGTGGGCCTGCTTGGCCTTGTTCTAGTAGTATCTCAGAAGCCGAAATAGCGGGGGAGGCGCGCCCTTCATTCGTTGCTGTTCACCGTCCGGACACGCTGGCGCGATGCATACAGACGTTGACACGCCTTAGACGTTGAAGCGGAATTCCACCACGTCGCCGTCGGCCATCACGTAATCCTTGCCCTCGATGCGCACCTTGCCGCGCGCTTTGGCCTCGGCCATCGACCCGGCGGCGACCAGCTCGTCGAAGGACACCACCTCAGCCTTGATGAATCCTCTCTCGAAGTCGGTGTGAATGACCCCGGCGGCCTGTGGCGCGGTGGCGCCCTTGGGAATCGTCCAGGCGCGTGCTTCCTTCGGCCCTGCGGTGAGGTAGGTCTGCAGGCCGAGGGTGCTGAAGCCGATCCTTGCCAGCTTGTCCAAGCCCGACTCGTCCACCCCCATCGACTGCAGCAATTCCAGCGCCTCGTCGGGCTCCAGCTCGGTCAGCTCGGCCTCGGTCTTGGCGTCCAGGAACACCGCTTCGGCCGGCGCCACCAGCTCGCGCAGCGACGCCAGGAAGCCGGCGTTCGCCAGCTCACCCGGATCGACGTTGAACACGTACAGGAACGGCTTGGCCGTCATCAGGTGCAACTCTCGCAGCGGCTGCAGGTCCAGGCCCGCGGCGAAGACGGTGCGGCCGGCGTCGAGCACCTCCCGCGCCGCTTTCACCGCCGCCACGACGGGCAGCTTGTCCTTGGCCGTCCGGGCTTCCTTCTCCAGCCGCGGCAACGCCTTCTCGATGGTCTGCAGGTCGGCCAGGATCAGCTCGGTGTTGATGGTCTCGATGTCGTCGGCCGGTGACACCTTGCCGTCGACATGCACCACGTCCGGATCGGTGAACGCCCGGATGACCTGGCAGATCGCATCGGCCTCGCGGATGTTGGCCAGGAACTTGTTGCCCAGCCCCGCTCCCTCCGACGCGCCGCGGACGATGCCGGCGATGTCGACGAAGCTCACCGTGGCGGGCACCATCCGGGCCGAGGAGAAGACCTTGGCCAGCACCTCCAGCCGCGCGTCGGGAACGCCGACCACCCCGACGTTGGGCTCGATGGTGGCGAAGGGGTAGTTGGCGGCCAGCACGTTGTTGCGGGTCAGCGCATTGAACAGCGTCGACTTTCCGACGTTGGGGAGTCCGACGATCCCGATAGTGAGGGCCACGGGCGTGCAGTCTACGGCGCGGCGCCGGGCCACCTGACCGCGCTGGACGTCTGGCCACCATGCCGATGCGCCGCCACCTGACGGGCTGGCGCCTGCGCTGTGGCCCCGCGCGCCGCGCCGAAACTGTCAGGGGCACCGATCAACATGGGTCCATGACCGCATTGGCTTTCCTGCTGCTCGGCCTTCTGGTCGGCGCGGCCTTCGGCGCCGCCGCCGGCTACTGGCACGGCCGCGCCCGGCGCGCGCTGTCGGAGCTGTCCCAGGCGCGGCTGGACGCCGCCCGGGGCGCAGCGGCCGGTGACCTGGCCGAGCGCCAGCACTCGATCGAGGCGCTGGTGAGCCCGATCCGGGATGCCCTGCACCAGGTGCAGGCCCAGCTGCACAGCGCCGAACGGGACCGGCTCACCGCGACCGCAGCCCTGGATGAGCACCTGTCGGCGATGCGGCTGTCCTCCGACGGGCTGCGCACCGAGACCGCGCAGTTGGTGACCGCGCTGCGCGCTCCCCAGGTGCGCGGCCGGTGGGGCGAGCTGCAGCTGGAGCGCGCGGTGGAGCTGGCCGGCCTGGTGGAGCACGTCGACTACCTGGTCCAGCCCACCTCCCCGGGCACGCCGGCCAACGACGGCGCGCTGCGCCCGGATCTGGTGGTCAACCTGGTCGACGGCAAGCACATCGTCGTGGATTCGAAGGTGTCCTTCGCGGGCTACCTGGAAGCGATGGAGGCCCGCGATGAGTTCACCCGGGCGGCGCGGCTGAAAGCCCATGCCCGGCAGCTGCGCCGGCACGTCGATGATTTGGGCGCCAAGGCGTACTGGAACCGGTTCGACCCGTCGCCGGAGTTCGTGGTGTGCTTCATCCCGGCGGACGCGTTCCTCGACGCCGCGCTGCGCGAGGATCCGGCGTTGCTGGAACACGCGTTCGGCCGCAACGTCATCCTGGCGACTCCGACCACCCTGGTGGCCCTGCTGCGCACGGTCGGCTACACCTGGCGTCAGCAGGCGCTGGCCCACAACACCGCCGAGGTCAGCCGGCTCGGCCGCGAGCTCTACCAGCGGCTGGCCGGCATGGGCTCGCACCTGGACAAGCTGGGTCGATCGCTCAACGCCGCGGTGGGCAGCTTCAACAGCACGGTCGGCGCCCTGGAGGGCCGGGTGCTGGTCAGCGCCCGGCGGCTGGCCGAATTGTCGGTGATCGATGCCGCCTCCGACGGCGAGCTGGCCGAGACCGAGCAGATCCTGGCAGTCACCCGGACGTTGACAGCCGAGGAGTTGATGAGCCGGGTACCGTAAGGCTCGTGCCACCCGCGAATGGATCGACCTACGTGCCGGACCCGCCAGAGGCCTCCCAGCGCCTCGCCGGGCAGCGTCCGTACGTCGAGCCCGTAGCTGGCTCCGGGTCGAGCGGTGGGTCTCCGGCCGACGGCCGGGCGCCTCAGCGGAAGCGGCGCGAAGCCGGCCTGCCGGGCTGGCTCGCGGTCCTGCTCTTGATCGCCATCGCCGGGGTCGGTGGCCTGATCGACTCGCTCAGCGGCAGCTCGATCAGGGGCGTGTTCAACTACAGCCTGGTGTTCGCCTCGCTGATCGCGATCCTGGTGGTCCGGCGCAGCCAGATGTTCCCCGTGGTGATCGCACCGCCGCTGGTGTACTTCGCTGCCTCGGCCAGCCTGCTCTATGTGCGCACCGGCGGCCTGCACAACCGCGGCAAGCTGATCGACGCCGCCACCAACTGGATCGTCTACGGCTTTCCGGCCATCGCTGGGGCCACCGCAGTCGTGCTGGTCGTCGCCGGCATCCGGCTGATGGCGCGGCGCTAGCCCGGCCGGCTGCTCCTTGGCGGCCGGCTGCTCCTCGGCGCCCGGCTGCTCCTTGGCGCCCGGCTGCTCCTTGGCGGCGAGCTGCCACCTCTCGGCGGCTAGCTACATCTCGGCGACGAGCTACTTCTTGGCGGCGAGCTTGAGGTCGCGGCGCAACTCCTGGGGCAGCGCGAAGACCAGCCGTTCCTCGGTGTGGGCCACCTCGACCAGATCGGTCCACCCGCGGGCGGCCAGCCACTCGGCCACCTCACGCACCAGCACCTCAGGCACCGACGCCCCCGAGGACAGCCCGACGGTGCTCACCCCGGTGAGCCACTCCGGCTGGATCTCCTCGGCGCTGTCGACCAGGTAGGCCTGCTGAGCGCCGGCGGCCTGGGCGACCTCGACCATCCGCACCGAGTTGGAGGAGTTCGCCGAGCCCACCACCAGGAAGAGCTCCACCTGCGGCGCGATCGCTTTCACCGCGGCCTGCCGGTTCTGGGTGGCATAGCAGATGTCGTCGCTCGGCGGTGACTGCAACAGCGGGAACTTCTGCTGCAGCGCGGCCACCGTCTCCATCGTCTCGTCGACCGACAGGGTGGTCTGGGAGAGCCACACCACCCGCTCGGGGTCGCGGACCTCGACGGCGGCCACATCGGCGGGGCCGTCCACCAGGGTGATGTTGTCGGGCGCCTCGCCCGTCGTGCCGACCACCTCCTCGTGCCCCTCGTGACCGATCAGCACGATGTCGTAGTCCTCGGCGGCGAAGCGGCGGGCCTCGTGATGCACCTTGGTGACCAGCGGGCAGGTCGCGTCGATCGCGCGCAGGTTTCGCTCGGCCGCCTCGGCGTGCACCGTAGGGGCGACCCCGTGCGCGGAGAACACCACGATCGAGCCCTCGGGAACCTCGTCGGTCTCCTCCACGAAGATCGCTCCGCGTGCCTCCAGCGAACGCACCACGTGAAGGTTGTGCACGATCTGCTTGCGGACGTACACCGGCGCGCCATAGTGATCCAGGGCCTGCTCGACCGTCTGCACGGCGCGGTCGACACCAGCGCAGTACCCCCGGGGTTTGGCCAGCAGGACCCGCTTGGCGGGCACGGGCGAGGACGCGGCGTCGGACATGGGCCCAATCCTACGGACCGGCGCGGACCGCTCGGCACGATTCGCCGTTGCGCTCATCACCGGGGCGCCACGCTCGCGTACCGCCGTGCGGTGGTGCAGGCTGGAGGTATGCCGAATATCCCGACCCCGATCCGAGCCGCTCTGGGCCTTGCCGCCACCGCCGTGGACGAGGCGCGCAAGCTTCCCGAGACGCTCCCCCAGGCCGTCACCACGGTGCCGTTGATGGCGGTATCCAGCGCCATGCAGGCGTCGCTGAAGGTGCAGCAGCACATCGCGACGCTGGCCGCCCGAGGTGATGAGGTTCTCAGCCAGTTGCGGGGCAGCTCGACCGAGCCTCCCAGCTGGGCGACCTTCGACGAGGACCTGCCCGCCACGGGCGATGACGCACAGACTCCGAAGGCGGCCTTCGACCTGATCGACTACGACAACACCGGCTTCGCCGAAGGAGCGGGGGACGACGAGGGCAAGGGCCGTTGGGACGCGGTCGGCGGCACCCAGCCGGAGGCCGCCGCGGCTCTGGAGTCCTACCTCGATTCCAGCCCGTCAGCAGCCGGCTTCGGCACACCCGACACCGAATCCGACGTCACGGCGACCCCGCCGAGCGATGCCGGCCCGACCCCGCCACCGGCTGGCCTGGCCGAAGCCGTGTCGGCGCCCGATCTGCCGGCGGCTCCCCCGGCCAAGGCCGGCGCCCGGAAGGCGCCGCCGGCCAAGAAGGCCCCGGCCAAGGCGGGTCCGGCCAAGGCTGGTCCGGCCAAGGCGGCCAAGCGCGGCGGGCGCAAGGGTCCTGATCACGAGCCGCTGGAGGTGGCGGCCAAGAAGGCCAAGCCCTCCGCGACGCCCAACCCGGCCACCATGGCCGCTGAGATCCTGCAAGCGCACGAAGCGGCTGCCGACGACGAGTGAGCAAGCTCGAGTCCAGTCCTGAAGCGCCGCTGCCGTTACGGCGGATCAGCCAGGCCATCTCGGACTGGATCGGCCGGCTCGGGGAGGTCTGGGTCGAGGGCCAGGTCGCCCAGTTCGTCCGCCGTCCTGGCGTCTCGACGCACTTCCTCACGCTGCGCGACGTCGATGCCAACATCTCCATCCAGGTGACCTGTCACCGGTCGGTGCTGGTCGAGCCGCTCGTCGAGGGCACCCGGGTAGTGATGCGGGCGCGGCCGGACTTCTACGCCGAGCGCGGCGCCTTGAGCCTGCGGGCGACCGAGATCCGGCAGGTCGGGCTGGGCGAGCTGCTGGCCCGGATCGAGCGGCTGAAGCAGCTGCTGGCCGCTGAGGGGCTGTTCGCGGCTCACCGCAAGAAGCGGTTGCCGTTCCTGCCCCGGACGATCGGCCTGATCACCGGACGTGCCAGCGCCGCCGAACGGGATGTGGTGGAGAACGCACGTCGACGCTGGC